>NZ_JAWOAR010000278.1:0-24812 GCF_046498435.1 Longimonas sp.
GTAATCCCGCGCTCGCGCTCTTCCGGCGCGTTGTCGATCGAGTCGAACGTCCGCTCGGCTGCGCCGCCCACCTGCTCGGCCAGCACCTTCGTGATCGCTGCCGTCAGCGTCGTCTTCCCGTGATCGACGTGCCCGATCGTCCCAATGTTTACGTGCGGCTTCTTCCGCTCAAATGCCTCCTTCGCCATAACCGTCGTGTAATTTCCTTAGATTGAGGGTGATGTAGGGATCTATGCCTAAAGGGTCTTGCCTAAAAGGGCATGTACACGCTGCTTAACGTCTCCGAGCGCGTGCTCAAAAGCTTGACAAGCAGGTGTACCATCAAGCGCGTGGGCGGTGCCGACGCGTGGTGAGCCGCCTCTCGGATTTGAACCGAGGACCCCTTCCTTACCATGGAAGTGCTCTACCTCTGAGCTAAGGCGGCCGGTGGACGCTGTCGCAGGGCTGCGTCCGTTGCTGTGCTCGTTCCAACTGCATCGTTTGCGTACAACCGGATGCAGAACGCATCCGCACAGCCATTGCGTGCATGCAATGAGCGGGAGACGGGACTCGAACCCGCGACCCTCAGCTTGGAAGGCTGATGCTCTACCAATTGAGCTACTCCCGCCAGTCGATCTTGGACTTGGGATTTGCGATTTTGGACTTGCGATTTTGGATTGCTGCCAAAAGCACACTATCCAAAATCTAAAATCCGCAATCTAAAATCCGCAATCCAAAAGGTGGGCAGGGTAGGATTCGAACCTACGAAGGCATAGCCGGCAGATTTACAGTCTGCTGCGTTTGACCGCTTCGCTACCTGCCCTTTTCTATAGTATCGGAAACACAGTTTGAAGGGCGCCTGCGTGCTACTTGTTGAGCCTTCGTGTACCAGAACTCATTAGCACATCTGGCGCGCTGCATTTCAGAACCGGTTATAAGTGCAATGGAACGGGGTGTTGCTCACACCCTCGTGAAGATTAGCATGAACTCCAACCTTCGTCACTTACTTACTTCCGAGCGGATGCCAGACTATGGAAAGACATGCAGTTTCGCAAGGTTCCTGCGTGTGCTCCCCATGAAGACTGATCCGCTGCGCAGAGCTGACGAAGGGACTCGAACCCCCAACCTGCTCATTACAAATGAGCTGCTCTACCAGTTGAGCTACGTCAGCATGCATGTGGTGCTTGAATATGCAAGGGGCCGCCCCCTGTTTCCGACAAGACAGTGTGCTGTAGATGAAAGATTCGCCTACTGCCTGCCAACGGTTTCATCAGGACCTCCGTAGGGGGCCTCATGATGGCGATTTAGTATCGGACGCAGGGCGTTGCCGCCTCCAATACCATCGCCCAATCCACACAATCAGTAGGAGGAGCAATATGCTTCCAACAATGCGACCATAGGTATCTAAGTAGGATGCAACCACAGGCCAGTTGTCTCCCAAGGCGTATCCGGCATACGAAATGAGACTCGTCCACACCAGTGCGCTGAGCGTAGCAAAGAACAACGTCTTCCAGGCCGACATGCCGGCTGCACCAACCGCCAGCGAAATAACGGACCGCGCGCCCGATAGAAACCGATTCGCTGCTACCACGCCGTATCCGTATCGATGTAGCCAACGCTGCGCTCGCTCCACTCCCGAGTGCGGAATCCACCGGTAGCGCCCTGGCTCCAGTATGCGGGCGCCGAACACGCGCCCCAGCGCATACATGGTCATGAAGCCGAGCGCCCCGCCAATGGTTGCAAGCACCACAACGGCGCCAAAGTGCAGGTGCCCCCGCCCTGCCAGATAGCCGCCCAACACAACAATCATGTCGCCGGGGATCGGCGGCATCACATTTTCGCCGTAGGCAATCGTGAGCACGATGACGTACCCCCATAGCGGCGGAAGCGCCAGCATCCAGTTGACCCAGGCATCAAGTTCGAAAACCCATTCGGGCATGGCAGCATGGGGTGTGTAGTAATACAGCAACGCCCCGCGCATCCACCGTCTGGCTGCGTTAAGGGAGCCTGTACGGGATTTGTCCTTGGGCTATTTACCTGTGCAGGCATCTCCCCACGGGGCGTACTGGATGAGGGCTTACCGGATGAGCATGGCATCCCCAAAGGAGAACAGCCGGTACTCTTCATCGAACGCTTCCTGGTACACCTCCATCATAAAGTCGTAGCCCGCAAACGCCGACACCATCATGAGCAGCGTGCTTTCGGGACGATGGAAGTTGGTGACCAGCTGATCGGTGATTTGGAAGTCGTACGGCGGGTAGATGAACAGATCCGTCCAGCTCGAATCGGCCTTCAGCATCTGATTGGCCGAGAGGCTTGACTCCATCGTGCGCACCACCGTGGTGCCGATGGCGGTTACGGTGTTGTCTTCGCTACGCAGCGCGCGGTTTACAGCTTCGGCGGTTTCCTCTGGGATAGTGTACTCCTCCGAATCCATACGGTGCTTGGTGAGGTCTTCGACCCCAACCGGACGGAACGTGCCCCGCCCCACATGCAGCGTGACCTCGGCCACGTGCACCCCTTTGTCTTTGAGCGCCTGAATCAGTTCGGGCGTAAAGTGCAGGCCTGCGGTTGGAGCCGCCACGGCGCCTCGGTGCTCGGCGAAGATGGTCTGATACCGGTCGCGGTCTTCTTCCTCAACCTCGCGGTCGATGTACGGGGGTAGCGGCGTTTGCCCAAGCTCGCGGATTTTGGCGTAGAGCTCCTCGTTTGTCCCCGTAAAGTGCAGCCGCAGCGTACGTCCGCGCGAGGTCGTGTTGTCGATCACCTCCGCCGAGAGCTCGCGATCGAAGTAGAGCTTGTTCCCGATGCGAATCTTACGCGCGGGATCTACCATCACGTCCCACAGGCGGCTCTCAGGATTCAGTTCCCGAAGCAAGAACACCTCGATGCTGGCCCCGGTCTTTTTCTTCTTGCCAAACAGCCGCGCGGGGTACACTTTGGTATTGTTGACGACAATCACGTCGCCCTCCTTGAAGTAATCGGGGAGTTGGTTGAAGGCCGTGTGCTCAACCGTCTGGTCCTCACGGTTTACCACCATGAGGCGGCACGAGTCGCGCGGTTCAGCAGGATATTCGGCAATGAGCTCTTTCGGATAGTCGTAGCTAAACTCCGATCGTTTCATAGACAAGGGGGGGGTGACGCTAAACAAGATAAAGAAGATGGAGGTACGGGCCATTGTGTGCCCGGTGCGACAAGAAAACCGCAGCCTCAAACAGCATTTAATTTGCCATTGATCCCGGGGGCTCTACATCCGCATGTGCTGAAGCGGAAACAGGACGCCCCTGCTGCCGCTCCCACAGCGCAGCATCAGGTCCGGCCTCCGCATCTGGATAAAGGGCCTGTGCTACCAGTTCAATAGCCCGGTAGAGGCGCGGGCCCGGACGATTAAAGTACGCGTTGCCATCGAACACAAATACACGGTCTGCTTGTACGGCGCGCAAGGTGGGCCAGGCAGGATGCGATGTGAGTGCCTCCCAGTTGCGGGCGGTGTCAACAAGCGTAAAGCCACACGGCATTACGAAAAGCACATCGGGATCGGCAGCGGCCAGTTCGTCCCACGCAATGCGGCGCGACGGAGCGCCCGGCTCGGTAAGCAGCGCGTGTCCGCCCCCGTGGCGCACCACGTCGGGCGTCCAGTGCCCCGCTACCATGAGCGGATCTGTCCACTCGATGCAGACGACACTGGGAAGCGTTTCGGGCTCGGTGCGGCGCTCCACCCCAATGGCTTCGTGTAGCGTACGCAGGCCCTGCTCGTGCTCGGCAATGTATTGCATGGCGGCCTCGGCTCGACTCAGTGTACGCCCCAACCGCAAGGCCGTATCGAGCACATCTTTCAGGGTGGCGGGCTGCATCGAGAAGAGTTCCACATCCGGTACGTGCTGGCGCAGATCGGACTCTATCTCGGAGAGCGAGACGGCGCACACCTCGCACTGCGCCTGTGTCAGCACGAGGTCGGGCTCCAGCGTAGCCAGGCGCTCCAGGTTTACGTCGTAGAGGCTGAGCCCCGCCTGCACGCGCTCCTGTACCGCATTGTGGATGGCGCGGGCGTCGTCTTCTTGCGGATACGTGGCCGCAGTGAGCACGGGCAGCGATTGCACCTCGGGCGGGTAATCGCACTCGTGCGAGCGGCCCACCAGGGCATCTGTCCCGCCAAATGCGACAACCCATTCGGTGGCGGCTGGAAGCAACGACGCAATACGCATAATACACGCAATCAATCAGAACCCATTAGGGGCTGTGATATGCGCTGGAGCGGCGCGCGTTGCCTTGCATCCCCCTAAAAACCTGTGGAGGCTGCTGTGCAATTCTCTGTGCCGCTACCGCACGGGCGGACGCTGGGTGTGCCAGTCGGTGGCTTCCTGAATGGCGTGTGCCACGCGCAGCGTGTCGGCGTCGTGGTAGAGGCGGCCCAGCACGGTGATGCTACCTGGACTGCGGTGCTCGGGATGCTCGTTGCCATCGTCGTCTTCGACCGGGTGGAACGCGTTCGGCAGGCACACGCAGGGGTGGCCTGTCAGGTTGGTGATTTGCAGCGTGCCGCCTTGAAACGACGGACTGATAAAGACATCGACCTCGGCAAGTGCCTCATGGGTATCTACCATGAGCTGGCGCCGGAGGCGGGACGATTGGAGATGCTCAACCGCGGGCACAAAACGCGCTGAACGGAAGACATGCGGCCAGGCATCGGTGGTCTGGCGCACCATGGTGTCGTCGTTGCCGCTACGCGTGAGTTCGTCGAAGTTGCTGGCCGATTCGACGTTTAGCGTATTCAGAAGCGCACCCAGCGGGTAATCGGTAGGCAGCGACATGGAATGCAGCTCGGCTCCTTGCTCACGCAGCGCATCGAGCACGGCCTGGTCGGCCTCGGCATTCTGATAGTCGCCGTCGAATGCCTCTTCGTACACGCCGATGCGCAGATCGGAAAGGGGCTGTTCGGCGTCGAATGGGAACGGGGCATCGACCATGCCCGGATCGCGCGGGTCGGCGCCACGCAGCACGTCGTAGACGAGCGCGCAGTCGTACGCCGAACGCGCCATGGGTCCGGCTTTGTCCATCGACCACGAGAGGACCATGGCGCCGTGACGGCTGACGGTGCCGAACGATGGGCGGTGCCCCGTTACGCCATTGCGCGTGGAGGGCGACACGATGGAGCCCAGCGTTTCGGTGCCCAGCGCAAACGGCACGGCTCCCGCTGCTACGGCTGCTGCTGAGCCGGCTGAGGAGCCGCTGCTGCCCTGGTTCGGATTCCATGGTGAGTTTGTTTGTCCGTCGAACCACACATCGCCCCAGGCCAATGCACCGAGCGAGAGCTTGGCGATGAGCACAGCCCCGGCCTCACCCAGCCGCTCGACCACCGCCGCCGTGTCGTCGATGGTCTGCTCCTGGTACGGCGTAGCGCCCCAGGTGGTGGGATAGCCCTCTACCGCAAAGAGATCTTTTGCGCCGTACGGCACGCCGTGCAGCGGACCGCGCCAGTCGCCCGCGTCGAGTTCGGCATCGGCCTGGGCGGCAGCCTCCATGGCGCGCTCTTCAGTGTACGTGATGACGCAGTTCAGCGTGTCGTCGAGGCGACGCAGGCGGTTCAGAAAAAGCTCGGTAAGCTGTTGCGCAGTCACCTCGCGCTCGCGCAGCCACACCGACAGTTGGGCGACGGAAGCAAACGCCAGGTCCTCGTCGCTTTCGGGCACGGAGGCGCTGGGCCACTGCCAGCTGGGCTCGGCAGTGCCACTGGGTACCTCGGCTCCGCTAAGCTGCGGCGTAAACACTTCAGCAGGGTGCGCGCCGTTGGGCAGGTCGTGCTCGCGCATGGCCTGATACTGCTCGAGTTGTTCGTTCAGCGCCTCGACGAGCATCTTGCGCTCTTCGTCGTTGAACGAGAGGCCGATGAGCTGCTCGGCGGCTTCGATGTCGCTGGTGGTGATGTCTGCGACTCCATTTGCAACGGCGGTGTCGCGGCGATCAGCCACTTGGGTGTAGAGCACGCCCGGCATCAGACCGGTGAGTCCCACCGCGGAGCACGATTCCAAAAATTGACGGCGATCCATAGACAGTTTGAGGGTGGATTCAAAGGGTCGGGCATGGTGTGTGCGTCTTCCGCGCTACCCCATTTCGCACTTATCGCATCATACGCTGGGGAAAGACCACGGGGCTTTCGTGTCCATCCGGCCCGATGGCCGCAACGCCGAAGAAGTGGTTGTCGATCATGATGTTTTCGAGCGTATGCTCGGTCACATCACCCACGTAGCGGCGGTTCGTCCACCGCGCAGCGCTGGTGGGACGCCAGTAGACCACGTAGCCCTCCACGTTTTCGGCGTCTTCGTGGGGCGTCCACGACAGCGTAGTGGAGGGCTGCACGGCCCCGCCGATGGCGACTTCGGAAGGCGCGGGCGGCGCGCTGGCCAGGCTGGCGAGCGAGGCCACGTTCACCCCCGTAATCTTGGCGGCGTAAGTAAAGTCGATGCCGTCAATTGTGTCGCCGTACTCGATGCCGTCTTCCGTGCGCACATCCTGGTGCTGGCGGTTATAGTTTTCGAAATACTCCATCACTCGCACCGAGGGAAAGCCTTCGTCGTTAAAGGCGCGATGGTCGCCGCCGCGCCCAAAGCGGTCGAGCCGGTAGATCAGTTCGGGGTCGAGGTTATCCACATACGTGTCGGCCATGCGCGCTACGTAGCGAGCCAACTGCCGCGAGGGCCCGTCGTTTTCCCCGCCAAAGAAGCGCTCATTCCACGTATCCTCGTGCAAGTCGGACGGGCGCACCTGCGAGAAGATGCGGAAGGTGGTGTTGTCGGTGGCTCCGTTGATACCCTCCACATTGCCGATCATGTCATTGTTGAGCACGCCGAAGAGCTCCCAGTCGTTTTCGACTGCTTTTTCGGCGGCAATCTGCGCGCCAAAGAGGCCTTGCTCTTCGCCTGTAAAGCCCACGTACACAACGCTACTGGCAAACTCATGCTGCGATAAGACACGTGCCGCCTCAATCGATCCGGCCACCCCCGAAACAGCGTCGTTCGCGCCCGGCGCATCGATTTCCGCATCCATTATGTCGCTGGCGCGCGAGTCAAGGTGCCCGCCCATGAGCACATAGCGGTCGGGATACAGCGTGCCGCGCTGGATGGCCATTACGTTATAGACTTCGGTGTCTTCGGGGATACGCTCGCTCACCCCCGCTTCGATGGTCTCTTTCTGGTAGAAGACTTCGAGGCAGCCGCCGCAGTCTTCAGAGATGGATTCGAAGGTGTCGTGCACCCACCGGCGGGCGGCGCCAATGCCGCGGGTGTCAGAGGTCGTGTCGGAAAGCGTGTGGCGCGTGCCAAAATCGACCAGCGCCTGCACATCGTTGCGGATGCGATCAGCATCTACCTGATCGACCAAGGGCTTGAGTTGCGGCTCGGGCGGAGTGGTTTCGCTGGACTGTGCTGCGACAATCGACGTACCGAGGCAGCACATAAAAAGCAGACTGGAGAGAACTAAACGCATAAAGACAGAATGGAAGGTGGGGGAGACCATCGGTAATGGAAGGTGTGGGAACATCAAATGTAGGAAACCTGCACGTCAAGATCCACCCGCAGTCGCTACATCATTGCAACACCGTATTGCACTACCGTTGCTTCTACAACCCGCGTTCTGGATGTCCAGTCTGGGTGGTGTTATACCAGATGCGAGAGTTCAACGTGCATGTTTTGGGGATAGCCTTGAAACCCAGTACCGAACTCAAGTGACAGGGGGTATGAGCTTTCACGTGAGGTGGGCGTCTTTTTCTGGATACCGGATCTCTGCTCCGTCTGGGATGACTTCGGGGGGCGTACCCACCCGGCACGGGCTCGGCCGGGGTACTGGCAGGTTGTGAGGTCGGTGTTCAGATAGAGGAGACCTTCCGTGTGAATAACTCAAGTTGCCGGGTATAACGCCAACGCTCCACATCCTGTTATTCTGAGGAGCGGAGCGAGGGCCGTAGGTCATGCTGGTTGTGCCAGGCGACGAGGCGTGATCCTTCTGCCGGGGGCGTCAGGATGACTTGAGGGCGCGAACAACAGCTCGGCATTGTGAGGCGCTCCCTTCTCTGTAGTCATGCTGAACGCAGTGAAGCATCTCAGGATGACCTGTTGGGAAGCAATGCCGCCACGCCTACAAAGGGACGCCTACAAAGGGATGCCTACAAAGGGACGCCTGCAAAGGGGCGCCTGGTATGGGGAGGCTCGTGCCAACCGTGCAGGACAGGCCATAGGCACCCGATTCGAGGGTTCCCTTAGCCCGAGACATTAGGGAGGAGCCGGAGATGCGGGGAGCGTGCCACCTGTGCGAGGTAGGCGTTGAGATCCTTCCCCCCGACCTGTGTACGTGTTTAGCGACTTGTAACCCGGGAATGGTATTCCAACCGTTCTGGGAAGAACGTCCCGGGCGGTATGTAGACCAATTTAACGGGGCAGAGGGGCCCGAAGGGTCATGCCGGTTGTGCCCCTGAAGAGCCTGCGTCGCACGGCGGAGGGGCCGTAGGTCATGCCTGTGGTGCCATGCGACGAGGGGACTAAACAGATACCGACCTGTGGTCGGCGCTCAAAATGACAACCCTGTAGGAGACAACTTGAGTTAGAATAGGAGACCCCGGCTCGGCAGGCGGTAGCCATCACGACGTGGCCAGTTCGGTCGTGACGTGCTCTTTCGTCTTCTTGAAGTTCAGCTCGGGCCAGTCTTCCATCATGCGCTCCAGACGCCACGTGCTGATGCCCAAATAGGCCAGCGCGCCACTCGCATCCCGAAACAGGTTGCTGATCTCGTCAGATTCGTACGCTTCAACAATGGCCGGATCGCCTTCAATCCACCGGCAGCAGGCGTAGTTAACGCCCGAGAGCCGCGCATCCACGTTGTACTCGTCTTCGAGCCGGGCCAGCACCACGTCGAACTGCAGCTCGCCCACCGCGCCTAAGATGTAGTCGTTGCCGCGTAGTGGACGAAACACCTGAATCGCGCCTTCTTCGCTGAGCTGCGTAAGGCCCTTGCCCAGGTGTTTCGCGCGGAACGGATCTTCGAGGTGCACCTTGCGGAAGTGCTCCGGCGCAAAACTCGGCACCCCCGTAAACTCGACCGGGTCGCCCTCGCAGAGCGAGTCGCCAATCTTGAGCGTGCCGTGGTTCATGATGCCGATGATATCGCCCGGCCAGGCGCGCTCTACGCCTTCGCGATCTTGCGCCATGAACGCGGTGGCATTGTTGAGGCGCATGGTATCGCCACTCTGGGCATGTGTCACCGTCATGCCGCGCTCAAACTGCCCCGAGCACACGCGCACAAACGCCATGCGGTCGTGGTGGCGCGGGTCCATGTTCGCTTGAATCTTGAACACGACGCCCGAAAACTCTTCTTCGTTGGGGTCTACGGTGCGTGTGGTTGTGGGACGCGGCTGTGGCGGCGGGGCAATGTCTACAAACGTGTCGAGCATGTCGCCCACGCCAAAGTTGCTGAGAGCACTGCCAAAGAACACCGGCGTCTGGATGCCATCGCGGTAGCGCTCCAGGTTCAGGCTGTCGCCGGCTTCGCGAACGAGTTCGATGTCGAAGCGCAGTTCGTCGGCCTGCTCGCCCAGGATGTCGTCGAGGCGCTCGTCGTCGAGGCTGTCGATGGCCAGGCGTTCGTGCTCGCCCTGCATATCGGCGTGGGAGAAGAGGTGCAGCTCGTCCTCGTATAGATTGTACGTGCCGCGGAAGCGATCGCCCATGCCGATGGGCCACGACAGCGGCACGGTCTCCAGCGCCAGGGTGTCCTCAATGTCGGACAGGATCTCCAGCGGCGGCAGTCCGAAGCGGTCAAGCTTGTTCACGAACGTGATGATGGGGATGTCGCGCAGGCGGCAGACCTCCATCAGCTTGCGGGTCTGCTCCTCGACGCCGCTGGCCACGTCGAGCACCATGATCACGCTGTCGACGGCGGTGAGCACGCGGTAGGTGTCTTCCGAGAAGTCGCGGTGCCCCGGCGTGTCGAGCAGGTTCAGCGCAAAACCGCGATGCTTAAACTGCATGACCGACGACGTGACCGAGATGCCACGCTCTTGCTCCATCGACATCCAGTCACTGCGGGCATGGCGAGTGGCCTTCCGCGCCTTGATCTCGCCCGCCTCGTGAATTGCGCCGCCTTTTAGCAGCAGCTTTTCGGTGAGCGTCGTCTTTCCGGCATCGGGGTGACTGATGATAGCAAAGGTGCGCCGACGATCGACCTCTTCGCGATGTTCGCGGCGCGCAGCTTCAGAATCCACAGTAACAAGCTGATTGTGCACAGGATACGGCAACAGGGCGCTGTCTGCACGCAGAAAGCGCAGTCATAGACAACGCACCGCGTGAGCAAAAAGTTTTTCCGACCTGGCTATGCACTCTCGACTCACAGCCAGTTAGTTCTCCCTGTTGACCTGCCCCTGCACCACCACGCCGTTGCGGTTGCCGTGGGCTTCGGGGTAGAAGAGGTACGAAAACTGCACGTTGGCGCTGCGATAGATGGGCACCCCGGCGTCATCGCTCCACTGCTGGGTGGTATCTGGCACGACGACGGTGGGCGCTTTGTGGTCTGCGACGGGTGCCGGAGGATACGATGGACTGTCGCTTCCCCCTGCTACCAGCTCCGCATGCTCCGTTGAGGACGAAGGCTGGCTGACGAAGTACATCCCGTGCGCTGCCGAGATGCGATCCCGCAACGCTGCAACCGGGTTTGGTAGGACTCATTGCCCCGTACACGCAGCATGGCCCGCAGCCCACGCACCTGGACCGTTGCGACCTGCATGGTGCGCCCCCTTTGTCCTGAATTCACTGGTACGTGGGGAATACACGCGTCATGGTGGCGTATCACAGCGCACGACAATTTATTAAGCTGATGGGTTCTTATGGCTACGTCTCCTACCCTTATTGGCCGCCCACCGATGTACCGTGTGGTGCAGGTCGTGGTGTTTATCACCATCAGTGCCGTGATTGTGACCGGGTTCCTGCGTGATATTCCGCGCCTGAGCATCATCGAGGAATCGGCGCGGAGTCTCTATTTTCATGTGCCCATGTGGTTTACGCTCATGGGCGCCACACTCGTCTCGGCTTATCACTCGGCGCAGTATTTGCGTACGGGTAACGTGGTGCGCGACATTCGAGCCCGCGAGGCCGCCCGCCTGGCCATCGCGTTTGGCGTACTCGGGCTCATTACCGGTATGGTGTGGGCGCGCTTTACCTGGTACGAGGGCACGGGCAAGTGGTGGAACTGGGATCCGAAGCAGAGCATGGCTGCCGTGCTCATGCTCATCTATGCCGCCTATTTTGTGCTGCGTGACAGCATTGAATCGGAGGCAATGCGTGGGCGACTGGCCGCGGTGTACAACCTGTTTGCGTTTGCCACAGTGCCGTTTCTGCTGTACATTTTGCCCCGGCAGATGACCAGCCTGCACCCCGGCGCTGAGGGCAGTCCGGCGCTCTCGCAAACAGACCTGGCACCTTCTATGCGGTGGATCTTCTACCCGTCGGTGCTGGCGTTCTTAGGGCTCTTTTGGATTCTGTACACGCAGCGCGTCCGGCTGGCTGTCATCGCATGGCGCGAACGCGCCTCGGGACTGCTTTCGTCGATACGGTGACCGTGCCCTGCCCCCAGCATCCGACACCCAACATGCTGGTGCGCCCCTGCTGATTCTTTTGAACTGCTTGTTCTGTGCATGACCATTCACGCCTTCGAGCCTCAGACGGATTCCACAGCCGCGGACTCGACCGCGTACGACTCGGTGTGGACGGAAACCAATCCGCCTGCGGCACAGCCTGATGCGCTCGAACGTGTTTTTACCGCCGACGGTAAAATCTATGTGGTTGTGGCGGTGCTCATCATTGTGTGGATCGGCATCATGGCGTACATCTACCGTACCGACCAAAAGATCGATGCGCTGGAACGTCGCCTCGATGATTCGCTTTCAGAAGGTGACGCCTAATGGTGGCTTTTCCTCTTGCTTAACTCTCTTTGACACCCACCCTTTCCCATGCGTCCGAAAAAAATTATTGGCTTTGCACTCATGCTGGGCTTTGGCACCCTGCTGTTCTTTAACTTTGGCAGCCAGGTGGGAGGCTACATGGGGTTTGCTGAGGCCGAGGCCAATGGGGCCAAAGCCCACGTCGTAGGCAACTGGGTCGAAGACGCCCCAACGAGCTACGACAGCGAACGCAACCAGTTTACCTTCAAGATGCGCGATGAAGCGGGCAACGTCCGCACCGTGTACTACAACGACCCCAAGCCTTCCAACTTCGAAGAGGCCGAGCAGCTGGTCGTAGAAGGCTATGCGGGCGACGACGGGTTCGTGGCCGACCACATCCTGGTAAAGTGCCCGTCCAAGTACAACGACGAGCGCGGCCTGGGGGAGGACTCTGCTGCCGAGAACGCCTCTTCCTCGCAGATGCCGTAGCCTACGCCCCTACCCGGGCCGCTGCCTCCTCTCAAGCTATCCCCAATACTGTGCCCGAGCCATCGCCCGTCCCCCCGTGTCCGGATACACCCAACTGCGAGCGCACCCAGCGCGCCTTTGAGGCTTCGCCCGACCGGCTGTACCAAGCCGCACAAGCGGCCCTGGCTGACTTGAATCCGGTGTCGTGCACCACCAATCCCGACGACCGCAGCGCCCAGGCCGTCTACCGCGTGGCATTTATCTTCAAAGACGATGTCCACATCGCCGTGCGTCCGGGCGAAGGGGGCGGCAGTGTGCTTCACATCCGCAGCGCCAGCCGCGTTGGGTACAGCGATCTTGGCGTAAACAAGCGCCGCGTACGCCGCTTTTTTCGCGCCCTGGCCCATCACTTTTAGCGCATTGGCCCCAACCATAGAACTCGATTGGGTTTTGGTTTGGGGGAATACGAGGGCCCATGCCACACTGCGCATCGTTCCCAGCGTTTTCAGCTGGCATCTCTTCCCCAAATTGTGCACCTTGCGTGTAGGTCCACATCATATTAAACAGAGATACCCAGGCGCCGACGCCCAATCGCCATGCGCTCCCTCCTGACGGCCTGTCTCCTTGCGACTGGTCTTGCCCTCCTGCCCGCCTGTGGCCTAACCGGCCCCGAGTGCGGCCCGTTCGAAACGCCAACGTCACCCGTTGTCGACTTCGATTCGCAGGCCCTCGCCGCCACCCAAGATCTGTCTGATGCGTGGCCCCGGCTGTCTCCTATCGAAGAGGACACCCTCACCGACGGCCACTTCGCCATCTACATGCAAGCCCTGCACGAACGCCGCGCCCCCCTCGGCCCGAATGCATCGACGCGCTCCTCAACCTCAGCATCGTGGTCCCTCATTCCCACCGCGCATGCCTGTTCGCCTCCGCCTCTCGCTGCAGTCGGCACCGTATCCGACCTTCGCATCTACAGCAGCGCACCGCTCTTCGACGGCTATACGACAGACGACAACCTGGCCCCGCTCTTCGACATCGCCGTGCGCAAAGTTGACAGTCCCGCACGCGTAGTACCGCTGGAAACCTTCCTTGACGGCCCTGCGGAGTTTGCCCGCGAGATTGCGCTCGTGCTCACCGAAACGCCCCGCACCACCGCCGAAGCGCAGTTCACCGTGGAGTATCGCCAAGACGACGGCGAACTGGAGAGCTACACCTTCACCACCAACCCGGTTGTGATTGAGGCTGCGTAGCGCAGCAATGCGCCGCTTCGCCATGTGCCAGCACACTACGACTTTGTCAATCCTCATTTTGATGGTTGCCCTGGCATCAGCCCCCACGAAGCCTGTCATGGTGAGCGCAGTCGAACCATCTCCTTGGTGTTTAGCAGGAACGTTTCGGGACGGCACAGCACGCGTATCCATCTGGTTTAACCCAACCATTGACGTGTGACACAACACTACAGCTTGTCCATCTTTTCTTTGGGGATACGGATCAGATACCGCTGATCCATGATCTCTTCATGGACATCAAAAGCGCCGGTGCCTCGAAAGTCAACAGCGACGTTGGGTCCATTGACACGTTTTACTTCCCCAATGCCGTAAAATTCTGGATGTGGACCGTAATAGACCAACTGCCCCTTGCGGAATTGCTTATCGCGTAGAGCGCGGCGATGAAAGGCGGGAACGGTCGGTAGCAGTTCCAGCCGATACGAGCTTGTGTGCTCCCCAGACTGCGTACTCATAGCACCTGTGGCGGGTTGATCATCAACGGAATGCCTGTACGGCAGCATCATGCGGGAGATTCATCAACGGGTGATAAGGCTATACAGGTGCGGCAAGCTCCTTATGCCAACTTCGCATGCGGCGTTGGTGTATGGAAGGATGGACGTGTGGACGGGTGGAGGAGTACACTGTCCATCCTTTCGTCCGTCCACCCCCCACACGAGACCGAAAGCCGACTGACGAACGAACCTCGGTGCGCTGTAGAGAAGCGATATCGCAATGCGGCAACCGGGTTTGGTATTACATGGCTCCTAACATGGATGCAGGGCTCGCGCCGTTGGCCCTCCTGTTGCAACACCCTGCACCGGATGGGCGTAACGGCTCATCTACCCACCCTTTTTGCAGGCGGTGCCTTATTGGCGCCGTTGTACGTTCCATAAACACGTCTTGAACTTCGCTTCCTATGCGTTATACCGAAAAGATGGTTGACCGTCAGGTTGGCCGCAATGCTGAACTGTTCTCGAAGGCTGTAGCTGAACTCGAATCGCCCGAAGAGCGCTATCCGTACCTTCGTATTTTAGTAAGCCTTGTAGAACAAGCCCATCCCGAATGGCGCCAAGCGCCTAACAAAGGCAGCCAAATCGCTACGCTACTCGACCGTATGAGCGAGGGAACGCTGGATAGCGACGAGGTGAAAGAAGTTGTGCGTGTGCGCGACGAGGAGCGCGGTTACTACCGGTAGGCTCGGGCTGGGGCAGCAATACGCTGGAGCCGGAAGTCCGCACTTGTAAGTCGCTGGACAGACAGGTCCGTGTAGATACGCCTCCTGTGGCTCCCCTAGCCAACGCCTCCCACAAGTTCCCTTGCACGGCTGCCTACACGGACATTCCCAATACAACCTACCACGAGGTACGTGCACAGATTGGTGACCTGGGAGAGCGCATGCGTACGGCGTGTATCGCGTCTTATGCAGGTCTGCACGAATGTCTGGGCCTCATAATCGACATCGTGGATGATCCGACCGCTTTTCCGGATATCGATGTCTTTGATGCATTGTCCTGATCGCCACGCGGTGTTTGCTGGTGCTATGCGGTGCGTACGGCATCGTCATAGCGGTATGTATTGGCAAGTGTCCACGGAGACGTACCTGTCATGTAGTGGAGCCAGAGTCGAGCATTATGCACTTGCTGGCGGAGCGTGCCCACGGCCCGAAACCGTCGGGCCGATGTAACAACCGGTGCATCCAAAAATTGAAATCCGCCCTGTGTGTATAGCCGTCGGGCCATGTCGAGATCTTCGAAGATGGGAAGTGGGGCGAACCCGCCCACGGTCTCAAAATGCTCGCGCCGAATGAACAGTCCGCGATCGCCAAAGGCAAAGCCCCACCAGTTGAGGCGAGTGCACCATGCGTAAAAACGGAGTAGCGGCGTAGGGCGGTCAAAGGCCAGGCGAAACGTGCCGGCTTGCACCGAGGCGTTCCGCAGCGCGCGGTGCATCGTATTCCAGGTAGCAGGAGGAACTGTCGTATCCGCGTGTAAAAACAGTAGGATGGAAGCTGTGGCTCGTGCAGCTCCGGCGTTCATCTGTCGCCCTCGCCCGCGCGGACTCGTGCAGACGGTGGCATAGGGAGCGGCATGGTCGCGTGTGTTGTCTTCGGACTGACCATCGGCCACGATGCACTCTATCGAGCCCGGCAGTGCATGCACACGGCGCAGCGTGCGGGTAATGCATTCGGCCTCATTCAGCGTGGGAATGATGACAGAAACGCGCGGTTTGGGCATGATAGCGCAGTCATACCAAAGGAAACAGATGGTCTTGCCGAGTTGCCAAGCAGGTATAATCTGCTAAGCCCATCCTCCTAAGCAACTCGGCAAGCACAAGTAACGTGTGCTATACACATGCCAGAGCGTTACAGGGTTATAGTCCGCTATCAAAAGCGGCGTCGGCTTCCAGGTTGTTTACAAAGGCGACAAGCCATTCGATGCACTGCTCGATGTCTTCAGTATCCACCACCTCGACGGTCGAGTGCATATAGCGTAGTGGCACAGACACGAGTGCGCTGGGTACGCCGGCGCGTACGCGAAAGATGCTGTCGGTGTCGGTGCCGGTGCGGCGGCTGGAGGGTTCGTGCTGCAGCGCGATGTCGTGCGCCTCAGCCGCCTGCATGAGGCCTTGCACCACCTGCGGATGATTCGAGGTGCCGTGCGTTACCGTGGGCCCCTTGCCAAGCTTGATCTGCCCATGTTGCGTCGCACTGATGCCCGGCGAGTCGGTTGCGTGCGTTACGTCGAACGCAATGGCGGCATTGGGCTGTAGGCGGTGGGTAATCATCTTGGCGCCATGCCCGCCGATCTCCTCTTGCACCGAGTTGGTGGCGATGCACGTCCATGCTGCCGGGTCGTCTTGTGCAGCCAGGCGGCGCAGCACTTCCGCCATGATGAACCCTCCGAGCCGGTTGTCGATGGCGCGCGCTGTGATGCGCGATTCGGTAAGATGCGCAGGCGACATATCCATGACCATGGGGTGACCTACGCGGATGCCGCGCTCGGCCACGTCCTCGGCACTGTCGGCCCCGATGTCCACAAAGAGTTCGTGTACTTTGGGGATCGACTCGTCGTTGCGGTCGCGCAGGTGGATGGCGGTGTTGCCCACCACGCCCAGGACCTCGCCGTCGTCGCCCAACAGGCGCACGCGCTGCCCCCGGGCAATGGCACGGTCGGAGCCGCCAATGCGGTTGACGTAGATTATGCCCTCGTCGGTGATGTGACGCACCATGTATCCAATTTCATCGACATGCGCATCGAGCATGAGGCGGGGAGCATCGTCATGGGCGCCGTGTACCACAGCCCAGGCGGTGCCGTACGAGTCTGAATCGACATCATCGGCAAAGCCATCCACGTATTGGGTCCACACGCGCTGCCCGGCGGTTTCAAAGCCGGTAGGGCTGGGGGTTTCCAACAGTTCAAAGAGAAAGTCGTGCGCCGAGGTTGTCATAAGTCGAAACGGTTGCAAGTAAGAGAGTTATGAACGGTGGAGCGTGTACCACGCAGCACAAAAGCATATGATGCGCGCCTTCAATTATCCAAGGCGCAACAAGGTCGTAACGCGCTGTAATGAATTGGTGAGAGTGGCGGCACAGGCTTGGATCCGGGCGGGGCGTTCATATATTGCAACGTTGCATTGGCGTTTTACATTCATACGTATCCGTGCCACGCGGCGTGGCCCGCCCTGAACAGCCTCCTGACGCCCGGCGTCGGTTTGACTTCACACCTGCCTGTCTCGCTAATCCTTTTTTGTTATGGCCAAAACCACTGAACAGACCTACCACATGCTCATCGTAGAGGATGATGACGACATTCTGATGGGCCTCCGCGACTACTTTGATATGCAAGAGTTTGAGGTCGAAACGGCCTCCGACGGCGAGGAAGCGCTGGAGCAGATGAAATCGATGGACGATTGCGATGTCGTCTTGCTCGATGTGATGCTTCCCAAAAAGGACGGCTTTCAAGTGCTCGAAGAGTCGCAGCAGATCGGCTTCAGTGCGCCTGTCATTATGATTACAGCTCGTGGAGAGCAAGAGTCGAAGCTCAAGGGCTTTGGCCTCGGGGCCGATGATTACGTTACCAAGCCGTTTAACGTAGAGGAACTCGCAGCCCGCGTCAAAGCGGTGATGCAGCGCACTATGCCGCCCTCAGAAGCACCCATGGATGTGTACGAGATTGGTGAGGTGGAGGTTAACTTTACCACACACGAAGCATTTCGGGGCGAAGAGGAAATTAACTTCACCGCATTGGAGTTCGACATCCTGCGCTATCTCATCCAGCACAAGGGGCGTACGGTAACACGTAAGCAGTTGCTACGCGACGTGTGGGGCATCGATGAGAGTATCATCACCCGCACAATCGACCGGCACATGGCCTCGGTGCGCAAGAAGATCGAGCCCGATCCGTCGTCGCCAACCTATATCGAGACCGTTTACGGCATTGGCTATCGCTTCGACGACTCAAACGTCGGATAAATAGAAAGACATGCAGAGGCCCCGATCCTGCTAAACGCATGCCGCCCGCTTACAGCCTGCACAGGCCGTAGCGGGCAGTGTTTTGTGGATGCTTTGGGATGTTTGAGACGTCCCCAGCTAAAGCAGGGGGCGTTCTGCGTGATCAGCCCTCCTCAAATTTCGTAAGAGAGTGTGCCGCCGTTAGACTGCGCTACACGTTAGCAGCTTCCGCGTCCTCGTCGGAGGCTGCTTCGTCGGAGGCTGCCTCCTCGTCAGAGGCGTCGTCTGCAATGCGCGTGGCCCCGACCAACTTGTAGCCAATGCCGTACACACTGCGGATAGCCCACTGCGACTCCTCATCGCCATCCATTACATCGCGCAGGGCATTTACGTGGCGGTCGATGGTGCGGGTTTCGACTTCGGCGGGCAGATTCCAGACATCCCGCAAGATCTGCTCGCGCGTTGCGGTGCGCCCCCGACGGCGGATGAGATATTCGAGCAATGCGTACTCCAGGTCGGTCAGCTTTACTGGATTGCCATTGCGCGTTACGGCTTGTGTGTTCAGGTCAACCGTTAGGCCCCCCACCTCGAACACACCACTTTCTTCGGTAGCTTGCGCTTCGCGGCGCAGCAGCACCTCAATGCGCGCCATCAGCTCTTCGGTGGCAAAGGGTTTCGTGAGGTAGTCGTCGGCCCCCGACTGGAAGCCCTGCATCTTATGCTCGTGGCCACCCAGTCCAGTAAGCATGAGCACGGGCGTCTGCACACCTTCGGCGCGCGCCTGGCGCAGCACTGCAAAGCCGTCTCGGTCGGGAAGCTTCGCATCCAAAATGATGAGGTCGTACCCCGGCAGCGACGTTGCCTCTTCGCGACCCGACTCGCCATCGGTCGTCATGGTTACGTCGTAGTCTTGCGACTCCAGGTAGAGCGTGAGGCTTGTGCTTAGCTCTTCGTTGTCTTCAACAACAAGGATGCGAGGGGACTGGGCATTTTGCATAGTAGCAAGAACAAATAGAAACAAACCAGCGAATGCGAAAAGACAGACGGCCTCCAACCGCTCTGTCAGAATCGATCTGTCAGAATATGGCCGGTACGTGTGTCCGACGATGTCACTGGAAATACGTATTATAGTCTAACAACAGCATCGGACCTGGGTGCCCATCATTTGTAATGCGAATGAAACGATATTGCACCGGCTGCGCTGCGTGGCCATGTTGGGCGGTGTACTCCTCCACTCCTCCACCCGTCCAACTCTTCATACCCCAACGACGCATGCGGAGTTGGTATAAGTCCTCGCTGTGAGAGAGAGAAGTGTATCCTACTGCGCCAACGTAACGTGGGTAACGCCTGATCCCCCTTCTTCGATGGGTGCAATATCGAAGTGTGTCACATCCGAGCGTTCGCGTAGCTGATCGTGAATCGCCTCGCGCAATGCACCAGTGCCCTTGCCATGCAGGATCTCGACCTGGTTGAGTCCCGCTGCCACCGCATCATCAACGAAGTGCTGCACTTCCAGAAGAGCTTCTTCTACGCGTTCCCCGCGCAGATCGATACGGTGCGACGCCTCCAGCGCGGTCATGGGGGCGCTGCTGTAGCTGCTGGTTTGTTCGGATGCCGAGCGCGCCCCGCCCACCCGCGTAAGCCGATGCAATGGCACACGCATGTGCATGGGCCCAGAGCCAACGAGCGCCTCATTGTCCTCAAGCTCAAGCACCTCCACCTTGGTCGAACCGTCGTCGACGACCACCTGGTCGCCTTCCTGGATGGGCTCTTGCGGCGGCGCACCATCAGAAGACGCTGGGACCTCGTCGGTACCAGATTGTCGACGGGAGGGGGCCGTGTCGTTGGATTCGTCGGCGCTTGCTTCCTGCTCCTCTTCGTTGCGCTCGTGCACCTCTTTCTTGTACGCCTCCAGCCGCTCGCGTGCTTCTTTCGTGGCCTGGCGCTCGGCCTCGGCCTCCTTGATCTCGCGGATGGTGCGCTCTACGCGTGCGTTCGCCTCGTTCACGATGCGCTCCGCCTCCTCCAGCGCCTGCTGACGATACTCCTCGCGCTCTTTCTCGATAGAGGTACGCTTCTGCTGCATCCGCTCGCGCTCCGACTGAGCCCGGCGCTTGGCTTCTTCGGCTGCGCGCACCTGCTTCTCCAGCTTCTGCGTGCGCGTCTCGAACGTCTTCACCAGGTCCTCCAGCGCCGACATCTGCTCGCCCGCCAGCGAACGGGCGCGGTCGAGTAGTCCCGTATCCAGCCCCATGCGCTCGGCAATCTCAAACGCATACGACGACCCCGGCACGCCCTGCTGATACTGATACGTGGGCGCGAGCGTCTCTTGGTCGAACACCATCGACCCGTTCTCGACATCGTCGGCCTCGTAGGCATACGCCTTCAGCGCGCCGTGGTGGGTGGTCGCCATGGTGCGTACGCCCGTTTTCGTGAGCCGCTCTAAGAGCGCCTGCGCGAGCGCGCCGCCCGCCTCAGGATCGGTGCCGGTTCCGGCTTCATCGATCAGCACCAGCGTGTTCGGGGTGGCCTGCCGCATCATGTGGCGCAGATTGGCCACGTGCGAACTGAAGGTGGAGAGGTCGTCCTCGATCGATTGCTCATCGCCAATATCGACGATGATTTTCGACCAGAGCGGCACCGTGCTGTGCGGCGCGGCGGGGATGGGCAGTCCGTACGTAGTCATGAGCGAGCAGAGGCCCACGGTTTTCATGGCAACCGTCTTGCCGCCTGCATTGGGACCAGTAATCACAAGTGTCGTAAAGTCGCGCCCCAGTTCCAAAGAAAGCGGCACGACCGGCTCATCCGATTCGGGCGAGTCGCCGTGTAGTCGGTGCAGTACCAGCGCGGCGTTGCGGGCCTCTTCGAGCTTCACGTGGCCCTCATCGTTCAGGTTGGGCACGTGCGCCTCAATCTCGTTCGCCATGCGGGCTTTTGCTTGCAGCAGGTCGAACTGCCCGAGCACCTGCAAATTGGTTTCAATGGATGCGATATGCTGCCGCACGCGCGATGTTGCGGCGCGTAGAATGCGCTCAATCTCATTCCGCTCATCGGCTTTGAGCTCGCTCACCTCGTTGTTGAGCTGCAGGCAGGCTGCCGGTTCGATATACACCGTCTGCCCCGTAGCCGAGGTGTCGTGGATGAAGCCATCCACCTTGCGCTTGGCCTCGGCCCGGATGGGGATCACCATGCGCCCGGCGCGCAGTGTGGGCTGATCCTCGGTCGCGTAGCCTTTGCCAATAGCCTTGCGCAGTTCACGGTTCAGCGTGGTGCGTAGTGCGCTCTGCCGCTCCCGAATCTGGCGGCGGATGCGAAGCAGTGCGTCGGAGGCGTCGTCGCGGATCGAGCCATCGTCGTCGATGATCGCGCCGAGGTGCGCCTCCAGGTCGGTGAGCGGGTCGATGCGCCGCGTACTGCGCTGTAGCGACGGGTAGTCTTGCCTGCGATCCGCAAAGTAGCGCGACAGGCGCTGGCCCGTCACCAGAATCTGGCGCACTGCGTGCAGCGCCTCTGCCGAGACGTAGGCGTCTTCGGGGCGGGCTTTGCGCAGCGTGCCGCGCACGTCGTGCACGTGCTGGAGCGGGATGCCCCGATCGTAGCGCAGCGCCTCTTGGGCTTCGTGCACGCGCTGTAGCTCTGAGTCGAGCCACTCGCGCGAGCGCGCCGGACGCATCCCCTCAAGGCGTTCTTCGCCCAACGGGCCTTTTACAAGCTGGCCCAGGCGGCGGCGCACCAGGGTGAAGCCGAGTTTGTCTTCGATGGAGTCGGGATACGTATGCATCCTATACAGCGTGTCAGCATGGCACAAACGAGCAGCGGTCGATGCGCAGGACATCCTGGCATCGACCGCGTGTGCTCAACGAGAGGAGGCGGGGCAGGCTCCATGCCGCGCCCGGTTCGACGGCTAATTTACAGGTTCATGATGCGCATGGTATGGCGATCCGGCATCACGAAACGTATCGAACAGTGCTATGAGCGCGGGCCTACGTAGCTGTGATCGCCTACGTTGAGCACCGTAGCCCCCGGATCCACCGTAGCATGCTGGCCGACAAGCGTGTCTTTGAGGACGGCGTTGGACACTGCGCCCTCAGCAAACACGATGCTGTCGCGCACCACGCTACCGTCGACGGTTGCACCCTGCTCGATGGAGACGTTCGGCCCCACAACGGCGTTTTTGACTTCCGCATCTGGCCCAATGTACACCGGCTCGTGGATGATGCTGTTGGTGACGGTGCCCTGGCGGTTGTCGTCGGGCTCGCGTTCGAGCATGCGCCGCGTGGTGTTGAGGAGCGACGGGATGGTGCCGCAGTCCATCCACGCATCGACCGAGGCGGTTTTGAACACCGCGCCGTCTTGCAGCATCCGGTCGAAGGCGTCGGTGAGCTGGTACTCGTCGCCTTTGCCGCGGATGTTATGCTCGATCAGG
Organism: Longimonas sp.; assembly: GCF_046498435.1. Classification (NCBI taxonomy): domain Bacteria; kingdom Pseudomonadati; phylum Rhodothermota; class Rhodothermia; order Rhodothermales; family Salisaetaceae; genus Longimonas; species Longimonas sp. The sequence continues at coordinate 22,509 of NZ_JAWOAR010000278.1, forward strand.
TACTCAATTTCCTGATGCAGCCACGCCAGATCATCCACGTGGTAGATGCCGATGATGGCTTCGTTGGAGATGGGCTCGTCGGGCTTCTCGACGAGGCGCACGACCTGTTCGCCCTCGCGCACGGCCACGCCAAAGCGGCTGGGATCGTCGACCTCGCGGACCCACATAGTTACGTCGGCCCCTTCGAGTGAAACGGTATCGCTCATGCCGAAGAGCGTATCGGCAAACACCACGATGCCGCTTCCGGTGAGGTATTCGGCAGCCGAGCCCACCGCATGGGCCGTGCCCAGCGCTTCGTTTTGTATGGCAAACTTGGCCTCCATATCGTTGCGCTCACAGATGTCCGTGAGGTCGTCGCGGATTTCCTGCCCGAAGTCGGGCCCGAGTACAAACACCCCCGTGTCGATGTTGGCCTCAATGGCTTCAGAGAATGTATCCACGATGCGCTCGACGATAGAGGTGCCACGTACCGAAAGCAGCGGCTTAGGTGTTACGTGAGAGTGCGGACGCACGCGCGTGCCGCGTCCGGCCATTGGAATGATAAGCTTCATAGCAGTAACGAGAGAACAGTCTACAGAAAACGAAGAGGATCAAATGCGGACGAACCAACGCGCCCGCTGTATACCAGAAAAACGATACAGACCCCTGATACGGTAGCAGGGAGCTTCATCTGTCCTATTGGCTTTTCCTAATGATAGCCCGAAGCGAGGCAGAGCAACCGATAAAATCCGATCAAACCTGCGGAATCTGCCAGCATGGATACACGGCCACCGTGGTCATCATGGTAGGCGCTTAGCCCAGGTTGTACACTATTGTGTACGTTAGATCCGACATGGAATGGACGATACGGCGTCTGCAACGCTTGGTTGCAGTCTATATCGATGGTATGAACGGCTTGGCACATGGGTTGTAGGGTACTACGCATGAGGAGCGTGTTGTGAATAGGGAAGACAGGCCCAACGCAGTGCGTACCTGATTCGCTACTTTTGCTGATCCACCCCTTTTAAGTGTATGCGTCTCCCAACCCGAACGACATCGATAGCTGTTGTTGCTCTTCTTCTGCTCGTCGGGCCCTTGATGTGGGCTGGATGCGAGTCGCTCAGCAATACAGAGAAGGGCGCGATCATCGGAAGCGGCGCTGGTGGGGCAGCCGGGGCAGCGGTTGGCCGTGCAGCAGGAGGCACCGCTGAAGGCGCCATCCTGGGGGCCGTGATTGGAGGCACTGCCGGTGCTATTATTGGACAACGCATGGATCGCCAGGCTGAAGAGCTGGATGAAGAGTTGGAAGATGCAGAAGTGGAGCGCGTAGGGGAAGGCATCAAAGTGACGTTTGACTCCGGCATTCTGTTTGACTTCGACTCCTCAGAGTTGCGCCCTGCTGCCCGCCGCAACCTGGATGAACTGGCCGAGAGCGTGCGTGACTTTGACGACACCGAGATCATGGTGGTGGGGCATACCGATTCGCGAGGGTCGGAATCCTACAACCAGGAACTGTCGGAGCAGCGTTCGAATGCAGCATACCGATATCTGGCCGATCAGGGCGTGCAGCCCAGTCGTGTCACAGCGATGGGGCGTGGCGAAGAAGAACCCGTCGCATCCAACGAAACGGATGAAGGGCGCCAGCAGAACCGCCGGGTTGAGGTTGCAATCTACGCCAGCGAAGAGTATCGCGAGCAGGTACAGCGCGAACAGCAATAATGTCGTTCTCACGTTTTTCGTTATTAAGAGCTTCCATGAAACATCATAAGAGGCAACGCCCTATGAACGTTCGGTCGAATCAGGCGGAACGCGCCGTCGTATTTCTTTCACGAAAGTTTCTACCCATGGCTACATTAGTACCCTCCTCGACCCGTAGCGCGCTGCGCAGCGTTGCTTCGGCCTTTCTCGTGCTCATCGTTACCGCCACGCTGGCTGCTCTTCCGTCTCTGGCTCAGAGCGAAGGGGGCGAAGGCGGAAATGAGGCGCTGCAACGATTGGAGCAAACCTATCGTCAGGGTATGCAGGCAGGCGAGCAAGGAGATCATGAGGTGGCATACAACAACCTCAGCGAAGCTATCGAACTGGCTGAGCAGGAAGAGCAAGAGCGCGCCCTAGCCAGATTAGTGATAACCTAACACGCATGGCCAAGAACTGGGGCAACGATGCCCTTGAAAACGAAAACTAGGAAGAGGCGCTTACGCACTTCGAAAAAGGAGCCGAATTTGACCCGGAAGATGCTTACTTCTTTTACGGCATGGGGAAAAAAGACTTTCGGTATTTTCATCATCTTTATTAATAACTTCTACTTTTGAAGTATAAACAGGT
>NZ_JAWOAR010000348.1:0-3310 GCF_046498435.1 Longimonas sp.
AAGGCGCTTCGCACCTCTGAATGCGGCACATGCTTCAAGCGATCAGGGGTTACAAACAGATTCCAGGTCGGGTCGAGCGGCTTCCAACGTCCGGCCACAGCTGCATTGAGTCCTTCCTGATCGTGAAAGTTAAGGCGATCGCGATACGTTTCAATGTACTGAAGGGCCGTCTGCCCGATGTTGTGGGCGCGCCAGTACGACAGATTGATTGCCATCACGCCTGCATTAAAGTATGGCGTGCGCGGCGACAGATCCAACTCCTGATAGTAGTCAAGTCCCCGCGTTGACGACACATACGGCGTGTAGTAGTCTTGCACCGCACAGAGCGCCACCTCGTCCAGTGGCTCCGTCCACAGCGGAACCAGGCTGGCATTAACCAGGAGGTCGCTGTCCAGGTAGATGACACGCTCACACGTGTTGGGGAGGAGTTCAGGAAGATAGAGCCGCAAGTAGGCGCTGGTGCTGATCCAGTCGTTCAGCACAGGTAAATCCTGCACACGGTCGGGACGCACCGTCAGCCAGTGGAGCGTAGTAGGTGCTGGAGCCGCTTCGACTACACGAGCAATGCGCGCTCGGTGAGCCGCGCTAATGCCTCCATCGATGACGTAGATGTCGGCCGACCAGTTTGGAGCCAGGTGCGCCAGGGCCGAGTATGCCGCCACGGCCAGCGGACGTGCATAAGCGTCGTCGGCGCTCAGTACAAAGGTCAGTCTATGCGACGGTAAGAGGTCAGCCATGATGTGTACACTACGGGGATAAGGAGTTGTAAGTCAATGTAACGTCGTTAGGGAGTCGTTCTGAGTGTCTGATTATCGACACAGCAGGCTGTAAAGCCCATCATTTAGCGCCGCTTCCGGGCCATCGGCGGCGCAGGGCATGGTAGATGCGCTTCGTACCAGCACGAGCCGTTAAGGCAGCGGTTACCCCCTGGCGTACCAGGGCATGCGAGCGAAGCAGGGAGGCCGCTGGCCACGAAAACTTATGGGTCATCTTCTCATGAGCGCTCGGGCCGTGGCGGGCAAACAGCGCAGGCGCCGTCCACGGATAGCGTGGAGCCAGGGGCTTGGTGCCCTGCTGATGCGCATGCCCTTGCTCACGTGGAAACTGGCCCCACGCCTCAGCTTCCGCCATACGGGGCGTCTGCCAGAACATCTGGATGACCTCGGCCAGCGCGGGGCGCAGGTCCGCAGACGCATGTAGGAGCGCCGCGTCTTGCGTGAGTCCATCAAGAAACGCATCCACCGTTTCGCGCACCACAGGAAGCCCCCAGTTTTCCATGCGGGCGGGCCAGGTGGATTCCAGGACAGGCTGCACGCCATGATCAGTCTGTTCGTATCCGATAGCCGATCCATGGTCGGCGGTGCAGAACATTTCGAGCAGCGTGTAGATGCCGCTTCCAAGCAACACATCGCGGTATCCCGTATGCCTATGTTCATCAAAGAAATAGGCGGTTCGATGCGAAGCAAACGGCTGCTGCTTGGCGCTCATTCCAAAGAACAGACCCGGCATCGGCGTCTCAATCATCCCCTCGCTAAGCAGTAGATCGTTGAGTAAGCTGTGGGTGGTGCCTTTCCAGCCCACATCCACAAACCCGGAACGCAACGGACGATCGAGCCCCTCCTGACGCAGATACTGACAAAACAGACTATGGGCATCTGTCGATGTAGGGGCGGCTTCAGCAGCGCGATCGTATCGTACGGGCGCCTCTTGTACGAGCACGTCTTGCCTGCGTGGCTCCTTCCGCTCGCGGGGGCGCCCCAGTGTTTCTTCCAGACGTTCCATCGGAGCCTCGACGCTGGTTGTTTCAAACTCCAGCGAGCGCTCCAGCACCTCAGGATCGGGGTGGACTGTTGCAATGGAAGCACGGCTTAGATACAGATAGCGAAACTCGCACTTCACCCCCATGAGCGGCGCCAGCCGTTGGGCAATCGGCAAGAGCACATGTCCGTCGCGCGCTGTGAGATACAATCGTTCCAAACCGTGCCGCTTGGCCTCCTGCAAGAGCCACATCACGAAAGCGGTGCACACCGGAGCCAGCACGCTTGCTGCTCCGGTACGTAGGGCCTGTTCGTGGCGAGTGGAGGCCGAGGTATGCAGCCGAGCATGACGGGCGGCTCCAGCTATGAGGGCACTAAGCCCGCTCGTCGATTGCGCATAGCCTTCCAGTGCCGCCTCGTATCGGTTTGGATTTGCTTCTGTAACATGCACGGCTGTGCTGCCCTGGGCTTGCGCTCCACGCACATCCGCACTACGACAGTTGCCATAGTGCGTTAGCGCCTCAGGGGCGATGCCGAGCGTGTCGTACACCACGTCGAACAGTCCCTTCCCCTTTTTGCACCCATGCTCGCACGACACAAACAGCCGGTCGCCGGACTGCCACAGGTCATGCGCCTCCAGTTGCGCCTGGATGAACGCAGCCGGGAGATACATATCTGACATGAAGATGATCGAATGGCCTGCCGCACGGCACCGCTGGAGCAGATCGCATCCTTCAGGAACTGGAGTCAAGAGATCGCGCTCCACTTCCAGTTCCACATCTTGAACCCGATCCCAATCCACATCAGGATTCGTATTGCGCAATTCGCGGTAAATGTCATTGAACGTCATGCGGTCGCCGTGCCACCGCAGAGCGCGCTGCTCAGCCGCTCGGCGTGCCTCGGCAAAGGCGCGCGGCGAGTAGCCGGTAGGCAGCACTGTGGCCGCCCGCTCGCCCTCCAATAGAAACGCAGCAGTAGGTGGGCTTACAGCACGTGTTAGCACCGTGTCAAACACGTCGAATGAGCATACCACAGCGTTGGCAGAGGCAGCAGGAGCAGCTGCGGGGACAGGTAAAGAAGTCATAGCAGTGCAGGGGGGTTATCCCGCCAGTTGGCGGAGTTTGCGGTACGTGAATCCAGCCATCTTGCGTGCTTCATGCGGGGCAGGGGGCAGGGCGCCTACGTTCCAAACCTGGCGCATGGAAAGCGGAAGAGGACGCGAGAGGCGAAAGGCGGAGGTTTCGGCAATGCGCGGAACCTTGTCGAAGAGAATCTCGGCCCATCGCTCGGCAACGCGCTCCGGAGTAAAATCCTGGGCGCGCTGCTGTCCATGAGCCACCATTTCGGCATACAGGCCCGGCTCATCGAGCAGGCGCGATATCGCCGCCATGGCCTCGTCGTCGGTCGACATCGCGACGGCCGACGTTCATCCCGCGCAGCGGCCCGTGTGCTATCCTCCCAAGGCTCGACCCTGGAGACGTGTCGCACGCCGATGCGGTTCCGTGGGCGGCGACCCCCGATCACCCCCGGCGCGCGAACCCCGGCGCCGTGGT
>NZ_JAWOAR010000161.1:0-4532 GCF_046498435.1 Longimonas sp.
ACGGCCGGTTCGGTGTTGCCGGGTCCGCCCGAAGGGGCCACCGGGTTGGCGCATCCCCCCACCAGATGCACAATACACAGCCCCAGGAGCAGCAAGCCGACGTATCTCACAAAACCGAGTGCAGCGCAAGACCGGTACATCGGGAGGCGCATGGGTCGTTTGGGTGAATGCAGAGGACGATGTTGTTATACGAAATCCGGTTGCAGGATTTTGGTGTCGCTTCGCTACTGCGCACCGGATGGGCGGACGAATAGACGGATCGGCGTTCTTCTCTTTCGCCCGTTCACCCGTCCATCCCTCCATACATCAACGGCGCAGGCGGAGTTGGTATTACGCGTAGATACCGCGCAGGCGAAGCGCCTCGGCGACTTTGCTCACGCCAACCACGTACGCTCCGATGCGAAGCGAGGTGTCGTGTTTTTCGGCGGTTTCGTAGACGCGGTTGAACGCATCGGTCATGGTGCGCTTCAGCCGCTTGTTGACACGCTTGAGCGACCAGAAGTAGCCTTGTCGGTCTTGCACCCACTCGAAGTAGGACACGGTAACGCCGCCCGCATTCGCCAGAATATCGGGGACGACCAGCACGCCTTTCTCATTCAGGATGTCATCGGCGGCAGGCACGGTGGGTCCGTTGGCGCCCTCGACCACAACACGCGCCTTCATATCTTTGGCGATCGACTTGGTGATCTGATCTTCTTTTGCGGCAGGCACGAGCACATCTACGTCGAGGGTGAGCAGCTCTTCGTTGGTGACGTGCGTGGCCTCGGTGTAGCCCTCCAGCGCCCCACCGTTCTCTTTGACGTACTGCTGCACGGCCGGGATGTCGAGTCCGTCGGCGTTGTAGTAGCCGCCGGTTACGTCGCTCACCGCCACCACGGTGCAGCCCTGCTCCTGCAACAGCTGCGCAGCCACCGATCCTACATTGCCAAAGCCCTGCACGGCTACGGTGCAGTCCTTGGGCGAGCGGTCGATCTGTTCGAGGGCCGCGAGGGTTACGGTCATCACACCGCGTCCGGTGGCCTCATGGCGTCCTTCGGAGCCGCCCAGCGCCACAGGCTTGCCCGTGACGACGGCATTTTCGGTGCGACGCGAGTGCATGGAGTAGGTATCCAGAATCCACGCCATAATCTGCTCATTGGTATTCATGTCGGGGGCCGGGATGTCGCGGTCGGGCCCGAACACGTTGAACAGGTCGGAGGTGTAGCGCCGCGTGAGGCGTTCCAGTTCGCCGGGACTCATTTCGCGTGGGTTGCACACGACCCCGCCTTTTGCGCCGCCGAACGGCACATCGACCACGGCGCACTTCCAGGTCATCCATGCGGCAAGCGCTTTCACCTCGCTCAGCGTAACGTCGGGGGCGTAGCGGATGCCGCCCTTGCTGGGGCCCAGCACGTTGTTGTGAATCACGCGGATCCCGTCGAACACTTTTACGTGGCCCGTATCCATCACCACAGGCACCGAGGTCATGAACACGCGGGCCGGACGGCACAGGTACTCGTAGAAGCCGGGGTTCAATTCCAGAATTTCGGCGGCCACGTCAAAGCGCTCCATCATCGACTGAAAGGGCGAATCTTGGTCGATGGGCGCGGGCTCGCGATAAACAGAGCGATCATGCACATCAAATTTGAACGGCATAAGGATAACCTCAGGTTGATGAAAACGTACAGAGCAGTTGGATGCCTGCTGTAGGACCCGCAAACACGGGCTGTGCAACATACGGGAGCGGTTCCATTCGTGCCACCGCACCCGGGCATCCGCATCCATTTTTACGATTTATCGCTTAACATCGCCGTTTATGCCTTCGCCCACACCACTTTCCAATCGTATGGCTTCCACCTTCAAGGGCTTGCAGCGCCGCCCCAACCGGCAGCGCGCCCAGTTAAGCGTGCTTGTTGGGATCCGCGCCATCGAGGCTGCCGTGCAGGGCGGGGCCCCGCTTGGGCACGTTGCGGGCACCGAATCGGCTTTGCAGAACACGCGGTTCCAGGCCCTAAGCGATGCCCTCACCGAGGTGCCGCTCTACACCGCCGATGCCGAGACGCTCAACGACCTGGCTCCCACCGCTACCGCCCAGGGCCTGCTGGCCACCGTGCGCCTGCCCGATCTGTCGCTGAGCGGACTCTGGGAAGCGGCCCGCACCACGCTTGTGCTCGATGGGGTGCAGGATCCGGGCAACGTAGGCACCCTCATTCGCACGGCAGCCTGGTTTGGAGTGGATGCCGTGGTGGCCGGTCCACAGACGGCGGGGCTGTTTCACCCCTCGGTGTTGCGCGCGGGCATGGGTGGGCATTGGGACGTGCGGCTGGCCCGCTCTTCCGATTTGGGGGAGGCCATTGCGCAAGCTCGTCGGTCGGGGGTTACTGGGTACGGCGCCGACATGGGCGGCACCCCGGCCCAGTACTGGCACCCCGTGCGGCCATCGCTGCTCGTGATTGGAAGCGAAGCGCATGGCCTGAGCCCCGCGCTGCTTGGCGCACTCGACGAACCCGTATCGGTCGAAGGCAGTGCGTCGCATCCTGCTACCGAATCGCTCAACGCAGCCGTGGCGGCGGGCATTGTAATGCACCGGTGGACGGTAGCTGCCCCCTGACGATCGGAGCGGCGCCCTGTTGATACATCGGGATGTTACATCGTACGGGTGTAATTTCCCTCCTCCCTTTGTATACTATGTGAGTTATCCACCTGGCATCGCTCCGTCGAGTGCTGCCCTCGCGTTCATCTGGTATGATCTCTTCGCTTCATGGAAATCTCGTCGCTACAAAGCCTTTCGCGTGAGCATGGACTCATGACGATGGAGCAGCCCCTCAAAGAGGGCGACGCCGAGCAACAATTGCGCATTGGCGTCCCCCGCGAGGTGGCCAACGAGGAACGGCGGGTGGCGCTTGCGCCCAGCGGGGCGGCCTCGCTGATCGCCTCCGGCCATGAGGTCTATGTCGAGCGGAATGCGGGGGTGCAAGCCCATTTCCAGAATGAGGAATATGCCGAGGCTGGGGCCGAGCTGATCGACGACCCGGGCGACCTGTATGCGCAATGCGACCTCATTGTGAAGGTGGGCCCTCCCAACGGCAAAGAACTCGACTACCTGTGCGAACGGCAGATTCTCATCTCAGCACTGAACCTGGGCGGTACGACGCCTGAGTATCTACATCACCTAAAACGCCTGCGCGTAACGGCGATCGGATTCGAGTTCATCCGCGACCGTGACGGTACGTTTCCTCTTGTACGCATGATGCACGAAATTACCGGCTCGATGGCCATTCAGGTGGCCGGGCGCTACCTGGAGAGCAACGAGGGCGGCAAGGGCGTTATGCTGGGCGGTATTTCGGGCGTACCGCCGTCAACCGTCGTCATCTTAGGCGCGGGGGTAATTGGCGAGTGGGCGGCTCGCACGGCCCTTGGCTACGGTGCCCAGGTAATTGTGCTCGACCAGGAGCTGGGCGCACTGCGCTCGCTGGAGCACTACCTCGACCGCCGCATCACCACCGCCATGGCCAGCGATCAGTACCTGCGCCAGGCCGTGCGCTCGGCAGACGTCGTGATTGGCGCGATGATGTCGGATGGCCAACGCTCGCCCCTGGCGGTGACCGACGACATGGTTGAGTCGATGGCACCCGGTGGCGTGATTGTTGATGCGGTGATGGACCAGGGCGGATGCATCGAAACAAGCCGTCCTACCACGCACTCCGACCCCATCTACCGCGAGCATGGCATCATTCACTACTGCGTGCCGAATATGCCGTCGAACGTGGCGCGCACAGCCAGCTATGCACTTACGCATGTACTGGTGCCTTATTTGCAACGCATTGGCGAGGTGGGCAGCATCAACGATGCGCTCTGGAACGACGAGGGACTACGCAGCGGCACCTACGTGTACCGCCAGCACCTTACGAAAAAGAGCCTGGCCACGCTCTTTGGCATGCCCTATCGAGATATTGAACTCCTCATCGCATCGGGCATTTAGCGGTGCCTCCGCCCTTAAAGGCCCGAATGGCTGGATGCCGTGCTGTTGTGCACGAAAATCCGAGTCCGAGCACCGTTGTAGCGAAGCGTAGATTACGGGCCACGCCCGGCCTGCTTCAGGCTCCGATCCGGGAAATGAAAAAGTGTGGAGGGCGGTCCGTGTCCTCCGTTTCGTCATCCTGGACAGAGCAGGTATACGTGATCGTACCTTCTGCGTTGTATCTGTATGGCGTCTCGCGCCCCTTCCCTTTTGTTACTCTGAACCCAACTGATTTGCCTATGCCCGTTGCTTCTTCCCTTCGTGTTGATCGCAACCTGTTCTTCGCGACTCCAAACGACAGGCTATCTCACTGTATAGCAGGGTATTTGTGGTGGTGGGGCCTCTGTCTATTCTTGCTTTTTCTGACCGCGCTCCCCAACTCTGCTACTGCGCAGTCAGTGTTTGCCGATGAGGGCGGTTTCCGCATTGCCGACGACGACGGCGATTACCAACTCCGCATTGGCGGCGACTTGCATTCCGATGCGCGCATGCTGTTGAATGAAGCGCCGGAAACCACGTCCTCCTTTTTTAT
>NZ_JAWOAR010000204.1:0-8716 GCF_046498435.1 Longimonas sp.
ATCGGATCCAGACCGTGCGCCTCAAGAACATCGGTGGCGGGACGCGTGTCGGTGCCGTCCGCAGTCCAGAACGTGCCGTGCCCGATAAGCGGGAGCGCCAGATGCGCAAGCGGAGCCAGGTCGCCCGAGGCCCCTACGCTGCCCCGACTGGGCACGGCAGGCACCAAGTCGTGCTCAGCCAGCTGGAGTAGCTGCTCGAACGTGCGGGGCGACACGCCCGAGTAGCCCAGCCCCAGCGCGTGGATTTTGAGCTGGAGCATCAGCCGGGTGATGGGTTTGGGCACCAGGTCGCCCACGCCCACCGCATGGCTCAGCAGTAGATTGCGCTGCAACGCCTCGACCTGCTCGGGCGGGATCTGCTGCTGGGCGAGCGCGCCAAATCCGGTGTTGATTCCGTAATGGGCGGTATCGCCCGCGAGCGCCGCATCAACATGGGTGCGCGACTGCGTAACGGCCGCAGCGTCGCTGCGAAGTGATACAAGGCGGGCCTCCAGATCGGCATGGAGCGTTGGAATCGAAACGTGAGGGGCATCGGCAAGCAGATCCATACAGACCGTCGGGGCGAGAGCAAAAATGGCGGCGACAGGATGTCAACGTACGGCACGCAGCCTAAGAGCATCAACATAGACCGCACACAACGCCGAGTCTATCGGCTCTTTATTGAAGTGTAACAGAAAAGACAATTTTGGTGTTTTGGCACCTAAGACAAAATTATTGTCATTTTGGAAGCGCTTTGCAAAAATAATTGGGTTGAAATAGTCATTGCAAGCAATTAAATACGTCTTGTGGATTCCGAATTGGGGTCTCCATGGCTCTGGTTCGATGCATGCAGACGGCTGTACTCACAAGACGAGAAACGACACATGCGAGCATTTGGGATAGCGGTACTGGGAGGAATTGCACTGGCATTGGGCTCTCCTGCTGATGTGATGGCACAAGAGGCCGAGGCAGCAGAAGCGGCGGAATCTGCCGAGTGGATGGTAAACAACCTGTGGATCATGATCGCCGGGATGCTGGTGTTCATCATGCATCTGGGCTTTGCGGCCTTGGAGTCTGGCATGACGCAGTCGAAGAACACGGTCAACATCCTGTTTAAGAACTCGATGATCATCTGCATCGGGATTTTGACCTATGCGCTCTGCGGGTTCAACCTGATGTATCCGGGCGACTTTAACGGGCTCGTGTCATTTGGGGCGGTGACAAACTTCATCACAGTATCCCCGCAAGACGCTGAGGCGCTGCTCACGCCTGCGTACAGTGAGGGCTACACCTGGTACACCGACTTCTTCTTCCAGGCCATGTTTGCCGCCACTGCCGCAACGATTGTCTCGGGCGGCGTGGCCGGGCGCATCAAGCTGTCAAGCTTCCTGGTGTTCGTGGTCGCCTTCTTGATGATTAGCTACCCCATTACCGGGTCGTGGGTCTGGGGCGGGGGCTTCCTGGATGCGCTGGGCTTCTACGACTTTGCAGGCTCTACGCTGGTGCACTCGGTCGGCGGCTGGGGGGCGCTCGTTATGGCCATTCTGCTGGGCCCGCGTTTGGGCAAGTATCCAGCAAGCGGCGGCGTGCAGTCCATTCCAGGCAGCAACATGTCGCTGGCTACCATTGGCGTGTTCCTGCTGTGGTTTGGCTGGTTCGGATTCAATGGCGGCTCGGTGCTCTCGGCAGATCCGGCCACTGTGTCGCTCGTGCTCGTCACTACGTCGATGGCCGCAGCCGCTGGAGGGATTACAGGCGGACTGCTGTCGTGGTATCGGGATAAGAAGCCGGACCTCACGATGGCGCTCAACGGCATTCTGGCCGGGCTCGTAGGCATCACCGCCGGAGCCGACCTGATGGCCGTATGGGAGGCGGTGGTGATTGGCGCTGTGGCGGGTGGACTCGTCTATGCCTCTATCGTCGTAATCGATGAGGTGGTTAAGATCGATGATCCGGTGGGCGCGGTAAGCGTGCACCTGACCTGTGGCATTTGGGGCACGCTTGCTGTGGGACTTTTTGGCGAGATGGCCGGGCTGGCACAGGTAGGGTATCAGCTTGCAGGCATTGCTGCGGTGGGCGGAGCCACCGTGGCCTTCTGCTGGACGGTAGGCCGCCTCATCGATGAAGCCATGGGGCTGCGCGTTGACCATCACGAAGAGGCCGAGGGGCTCGACATGGGCGAGCATGCCATGCACGCGTACCATGATCTGGTGCAGGCACACACGCCGTCGAATTCGAATTAACTCTTTCGCGCGAGCCGCGCCGGGGCGTAGGTGGTAAACCCGGTTGCATCGTGCGGGTCCAGCATGATGCGCACCGGCGCGGCAAAGGCAGCCAGGTCCGTCACCACGGTGTGAAAGGCGCCCGTCTCGCCCGCGGCATCCACCGCACGCGGCAGGGCAGCCACCGTGGCGGCGTCGTACCGGCGTCCGATATAGGTAGGAGCCAGCTGGCGTGGATCTACGCTGTTGATAAGGGCTGTCCCCTGCGCCTCCGCCCACCGATTCGGCCATGTATCGACCGACGCGCCCCAGAGCGGAAACAGCGCCTCGTATCCGCACGCTGCAAACAAATCGGCCCGGTAGGCACGAACGTCCTCCAGAAACACATCGCCTGCGGCCAGCGCCGTTACAGCGGTTGGGAGATGCGTAGCCAGGGCGCGTTGCAGCGTAGATTCATATACGGCATTGGAGGGTGCATCGGGCATGGGTACGGGAATCCACTGCACCCCGAGCGCAGCGGCCTGGGCCGCAATGATGTCGCGGTGGATGCCGTGCATGGGCACCCACGCTCCGCGGGCATCAAGCGTAGTAACAAGGGCTTCCACGCGGTATGTCGTGTCGTGGTAGAGCGCGTCAAAGGCAAGGGCAGCATCTTTGCCGCCGCTCCAAAAGAGCGCAACGGCAGTGGGGGCGCGTGACATGGAAACAGGTCAGCGGATTGGGGGCAGGCATGAGGGAGGAGCGTGCTTGTTGAACCGGCGCCTGATGCGTCCGTTCGCAAGCCGTGCCTTATCGACTGGCCTTGCCCACAACGCTTCTGTTCTGCATGACTGATTTTCCTTTTGGCCGCTGCGCTGTACTTGGTACCGGACTCATTGGCGGTTCGCTGGCGGGAGCCCTGCGCCAGCACGCGTCGGGCTGCACCGTGGTGGGGTTCGACCGTTCGCATGTGCTGGAGCGTGCCGAGGAGCGCGGCCTAATTGATGAGAAAGCCGCCTCGATGGGGGCTGCCGTTGACGGAGCCGACCTGGTGGTGTTGGCGTTTCCTCCGGCCAAAATTGCATCCGCGATGGAGCCGCTTGCGCCGCACCTGAACGAGGGCGCGGTGGTTACCGATGTAGCATCCGTCAAGCAAGCCGTAGTCGATCAGGCACAGGAGGTGCTGCCCGAGCATGTGACCTTCCTGGGCGGACACCCGATGGCCGGAGCCGAAACCGCTGGTGTTGACGCAGCCGACCCGATTCTCTTTGAGAACGCAGCCTACGTGCTCACCCCGATCGATGAAACGCCCTCTGAGGCTGTCGAGGGCATGCACGCAGTTGTCGAGGCGGTGGGGGCAACCCCCGTAACGCTCACCCCCGAAGCCCACGATCGCATCGTGGCACGCGTAAGCCATCTGCCGCAGCTTCTGGCGGTTACGCTTGTGCAGCACGCTGCCGAGTCCGACGACGATGCGCTGGCGCTGGCCGCCGGGGGATTCCGCGACCTGACGCGCATTGCCGAGTCGCCGTTTGATCTGTGGCGCGAGATCTTTGTGGGCAACCAGGGAAGCATTCTGGATGCGCTGGCCGACTTTACGCGCCGTTTGCAGCGGGTGCAGCGTCAGGTGGCCATGGGCGATATGGAGGCGCTCGAAGACGACTTTGCCGCCGCTCAGGACGCACGGGCCCGGCTGCCCGAAGAAGCTGCCGGACTCATGCAGTCGGTGCACGACTGTACGGTGCGCGTGCCCGATGAGGCCGGGGCGCTGCACGCCATTAGCAAGCCACTGGCGGAGGCCAAGGTGTCGGTGCGCAACATCGAACTGCTGCGCGTGCGCGACGGCACCGGCGGCACATTCCGGCTCTCGTTCCGCAGCCGCGAGGCGTTGCATACCGCCCTCGACGTGCTCAACGCCGCCGGATTCGATGCCCAGGCTGCCTAATGTAGCTCATGCTCCGCATCCCCAACGCACGACACAAATACGGATGAAATCAGCGCGGCGCGTTGCATCCACTATCGGCAGGCCCTATACTTCTGACTGCCTATTCACCCCGATGCTCACTTGCGCCCAATCCTATGGCTGACACGCTCGCAACCACGCCCCTCTACGATGTGCACGAACGCCTGGGGGCCCGCATGATGCCGTTTGGGGGATTCGATATGCCGGTGCAGTACAGCGGTATTATCGACGAACACCAGGCGGTGCGCAACGAAGCGGGTCTCTTTGACGTGAGCCACATGGGCGAGGTGGAGGTCACGGGCCCACACGCCGAAGCATTTGTGCAGCAGCTCGTAACCAACGACGTGTCGGCCCTCTACGACGGCAAGGCCCTCTACACCGCCATGTGCACCCCCGAGGGCGGTATCATTGACGACCTGCTCGTGTACCGCCGCGCCGCCGATTCCTTTCTGCTTGTAATCAACGCGGGCAACCGATCTGAGGACTGGGCGTGGATGCAAGACCATAACCCGATGGGCGCTACGCTCGCCAACCGCTCCGACGACTACGCGCTGCTGGCGCTGCAAGGCCCCGCTGCCTTCGACATCGCCCGTCCGTTCGTGGGCGAGGCGCTCGATGACCTCAAGTTCTACCACTTCATCGAAGCTGAAAGCGGCGCGTTTATGGCGTGCGAGCGTGCCATCATATCGCGCACCGGATACACCGGCGAGCCGGGGCTGGAGCTGTACGTGGCTCCTGATGATGCAGCCCATGTGTGGACGACCCTCCTCGATGCGGGCGCCGACCACGGCCTGAAACCAGCGGGGTTGGGCGCACGCGATACGCTGCGCATGGAGGCGGGCTTCTGTCTGCACGGCAACGACATTTCCAAAGACACCAATCCGTACGAAGCGGGGCTCGGCTGGATTGTAAAACTGGATGCGAGTGACTTTATTGGGCACGAGGCGCTGCAAGCGGTCGACGAGGCGGGCCCCAAGCGCAAGCTGATCGCTTTTGTGGCGCAGGAGCGTGGCATTCCACGGGCAGGCCACGACCTGTTAGATGCCGACGGCACCATACTCGGGTCTGTAACCAGCGGCACGCAGTCGCCCACGCTGAGCACCGGTATTGGGATGGGCTACGTGCCCAACGACCCGGCATACACCACGCCGGGCACTGAACTGGCCGTGCGGGGCCGCCGAGAGGTTGCGGTGAAGGTCGCAACGCCACCGCTTCACACGACATAGATTCTGATTGTCGGCGTTACTGCACCACGCCGTTGCATCTCCACGATTTGCATGCTGCTATCCGTCATGCTACTGCTGCTCATGATTGTAGATTATGAGCACGCGAGAAGCAGACGGGTGCGCTACTCATTTATAAGGCCCCATGGCCCATGAACGTAGAGGTTTTTCTGACCCATACCACCGTTACCGAAGACGACGTCCGCGGGCGTGCGGTGGTTGTGATCGATGTGCTCCGCGCATGCTCCACCATCAACACGGCGCTGCACAATGGCGCTCGTGCGGTGATGCCGGTGCTCGACATGGCCCAGGCAGGCAAGATTGCCGCAAACCTGGATCCTGACGTGTTTCGGCTGGGGGGAGAGCGCAATGCCGAAAAGATTGAAGGGTATCATCTGGGCAATTCGCCGATTGAGTACACCGAAGACGAAGTCGAAGGGCGCGACATCATTCTCAACACGACCAATGGCACCAAAGCGCTCGAACGCGCAAAAACGGCTCGCCATCTGGTGGCGGGGTCGTTCCTGAACGTGAGCCGCGTTGCGCGCTTTCTGAATGGGCAAGACCTCGACGTGACAATCATCTGCGCAGGACACGAAAACCGGGTAGCGCTCGAAGACACGATCTGCGCGGGGGCGCTGCTGTACCGGCTGTGGGACGGACGCGAGCCGGGCCACGTTTCGGATGCGGCCCACACGGCGTACTCGCTCTTCGTATACAACAAGGATGACCTCGGTGATACGCTGCGCAACACCAACCATGCGCGGCGCCTCGCGGCTAACGGCCATGCCAATGACGTTGATTACTGCTACCGGATTGATCGCCTGCCTGTGCTTCCGTACTATACAGACAACCGGCTCGTTGCGCATGAGCCTTCTCCCGACCCGGACCCGTCGTAGCGTGCTTGTGCCTTAACGACGGATTTGCGTAGCCGGACCGGTTCGCTGCCTGCTGACCTGCTGTTGCTTGCTTGTATGGCGTCTTTGTCTCTTCCTCCGGTCTTCGCAATGCTCGGCCCCCGTCGAAAGAAAGAGCTAATCGGAGTGCTGTGCATCGCTGTGGCGGTGTTGCTTGCGCTGGCGTTTGTCTCGTACACGCCTGCCGACCGCGCCTCGGTCTCGGCGCTGGTATCGTCGGCAGAGGCGAGTGGCGGCCCGGGCGTGCAAAACTGGCTCGGCCTCATCGGGGCCTTTCTGGCGTGGGTGTTTGTGCCAAACTTTATGGGATACCCTGTGCTGGCGCTGTGTGGAGTCATTGGCTGGGTTGGGGTGCGCCTGGTACGGCATCAACCGCTGGCTCCGCTCGCCGGGCCGACGCTCAACATAATGGGCCTGGCTGTTTTTTCTTGCATACTGCTGGGGTGGATTGGCGTGGCGTTCGATCTGCCCATGGTGCGGTGGGGCGGGGCGCTTGGGATGTCGCTGGCGGGGCTCTTTGTGCGACTGCTGGGCATTGTAGGTACCTTCTTGATTCTGGTTGCCATTGCGGTAGTTGGGGGCTTGCTTTTCAGCGAAGGCTCTGTGCAAGGGGCTGCCGATCGCTTCGCCGAACTGGCTACTAACGCAGCGTACGCGACCTGGCACCGTAGTCAGCAAGCAGTGCGCTGGGCGCGGGCCCGCTACACCGATCGCCAGCCGCCGCACGAAGCACGCACTGCTCCTGAAGCGCCCCCGTCAGATGATCCTGCTTCTGCTGCGCCCAAGGCGTCAAGCCAAGAAGAGGAGGCCGGCCCGCCTTCGGTTAAGGACCCGACAGCCCCCAGGGCCTCTGGCTTTCGGCTTGTTCGAACGGATGCGGAGGACGAAGCACGCTCCGCAGAATCATCCAGCTCAGAATCATCCAGCGCGTCCGCCGCCTCGGCAGAGAAAGGAGCCCCAGCGTCATCGGAGTCGGAGGCATCGCCTGCGGCCCGGTCGTCATCCTCCGACCCGCCAGACATTGCCCGCCCACCCGGGGCCGACGACGCCACCGACGCACCTGTAGAGAAGGCTGCTCCCCCCAGCGAGACAGCGGATGAGGCCGACGAAGAGGACGATGTGATTCGCTTCGATGATGTAAAGTCGCGCATCCGGCAGGTGCAGGAGCGGATTCAGCAGAAGCGGGCCCGCAGAGAGCGCGCTGCCGAGGCTGAGCCAGATGATGCAACAGACGCTCCGCCCAACGCCGAAACAGACGCCTCCACCACGCCGCCCCCTGACACGTTTGCTTCTGAGCCGTCCCCCGAGGCGTCCAAGCCTGCGCATCCCTCTCCCCCCAACGATCCTGATGCATTGTTTGAAGAAGCGGCGCGCATCGTTGTCCGGCGTCAGCAGGGGTCGGCATCGCTCTTGCAGCGGGAGCTGTCGATCAGTTATACCCGGGCCGGACGCGTAGTGGACCAGCTGGAGGCGGCGGGCATTGTCGGGCCGTTTGCAGGGACGCAAGCCCGCACTGTGCTCGTGCAAAGTGAAGACGAGCTCGACCGCCTTCTTGCGCAGATGTGAGCGGCATTATGCAGCTTTTTGGACAACGTGCTCTGGAACGGAATCGATAGGCTGATACGCAGACCCGTCAAATGGAGCTTTTCCGGGGGGCCAGTGCATCGTTATGCGACACAATACGCGAAAGTGGATCGGAGCAGGTGAAGGGTTTACACGAACGACATGGACTGATGAATCTCGAAGATGAGCAGTGCCGATATTTTTCAGCTGGTCTGCCAGATACCGGGGGAGATAGCCAACCATGTGCAGGTCGTTCGGTGTGGTCTCGACGGTGCGTAGCACCACAGCATCGGGATCGGCTTTATTCTGGACATCCTTCATCAGATACAGCGGTTCATCTGGGGTAAGCTGCTGGGCCCGCTCGATCGCATCTGGTGATTGGTGGTGATTGGTGGCGAAGGCCGTGGACAAAAAAGTGGGCGGTGTAGGTGCTTTGGTCTTCTTTTGTAGGGTATGGAAAGATCTCCAGCGTATCGGTCATGCGTTCTCCGGCACGCGCCAGAATCGCTACGGGGTCGGCCTCCTGCTTGGGGCCGCTAAGCCACTCCACAAAGTCATCGTATTCAGGTCGGCTGGGTGGAAGGACCTGGTTGGCAAAAAGCGGAAAGAGATCAGAAGACTCGTATGTCTTCTCTAAGCCTGGGAATGAGACAATGGGCGTGAAGCCGTGGTACATGACAAAAAATTGCGAGCCTTCATATTAGTCCCGGGCATCAGCGCCTTCCTCGATCAGAGGCGTCGATCACAACCGTTTCAACTGGACTGCTGCACTGTCACGCTTGATTGTTTCGTGTTTGAGCGCAAAATCCCTCCCCCTAAATCCCCCTCCTCCGAGGGGGACTTCATGAAAGCGCCCGCTGGTTCCTTCCT
>NZ_JAWOAR010000209.1:0-3769 GCF_046498435.1 Longimonas sp.
ATGTGTACGAGACCGACTGTGGGTGCGGGCGGTGTCAGGCGGATGCGGCAAGCCTGTCACCGGGAACGAAGCCCTTCGCATCCTCTTAACACCACTGTTTTATTGCATCACAGAACCGCCACGCAATATGTCGCCGTCGCTGCCTCGAAGTGTTCGCAACGCGCTGGGCGAGGAGCCCGCTGAGGATTTTACGCACTGGCTCGACCTCCTTCTGAGCGAGCGCGCTGTGCCCCGTGATGAGTACCGTGCGGTGCAGTCGCGCCTCGATGTGCTTGAAAATGAAGTGCGCCACCTGCGCACTGATATGGAAGACGGGTTCGAGCAGGTGGATCGGCGCTTTGTGCAAATCCAAGAGCAATTCGAAGTCCGCTTCGATCAACTGAACGAACGCTTTGATCGGCGTGCGGAGCAGGTTGATGAACGTTTTGATCGGCGTGCGGAGCAGGTTGATGAACGTTTTGAGGCTATGGAGCGACGCTTTGATAGCGTTGACCGTCGTCTTGACAAGATGGATGCGAAGATTGTGCGGTACGACCAGCGTTTTGACGCGATGAACGCCACTATGATGCTCATGATGCGGTGGACCGTTGGCACCATCGCGCTGTTTGGCACGTTGATTACGGTGCTCATTACCATTGCCGAATTCTTCTGACGCCTGTATGCCTGCTCCTGTCGATGCGCTTCGCGATGCTCTGGCCCCCATCGAAGACCTCAAATCTGCCGCCGCTGTGCTGTCGTGGGATCAGGAGACGTTCATGCCCGACGGGGCCGCCGAGGCCCGGGCGCAGCAGATTGCCACGCTCAAAACGATGGCGCACGAGCGCTTCGTGACCGACGAGATCGGCGCGCTCCTCGACAAAGCCGAAACCGCTGTGGAGCAGGGCGCAGCCACAGACATGCAGGCCGACCTCGTCCGCGTGGTGCGCCGCGACTACGACCGCGCCCGCAAGCTTCCGTCCGATCTGGTGAGCGCGCTCTCGCAGGCGGCCTCGCGGGGGCAGACGGCCTGGAAGCAGGCCCGCACGAACGACGACTTCAACCACTTCGCGCCGCATCTTGAGGAGCTGGTGGACCTCACCATCCAGAAGGCCGAGGCGCTGGGCTATGAGACCGAGCGCTACGATGCGCTCCTCGACGAATACGAACCGGGCCTGCCCACATCGGCTGTCGTGGATACCTTTGCCGATCTGCGCGAGCAACTCGTGCCGCTTGTGGATGCGATTGCCGACCAGCCCGCCCCCAACGACGCGATGCTGCACGGCGCGTTTCCGGTCGATCAGCAGAAAGCCTTTGGCGAAGCGGTCATCACAGACTTCGGGTATGACTTCGACTGCGGACGTCAGGATATTTCGGCGCATCCGTTTACCACCTCGTTCGATGTGACCGACGTGCGCCTCACCACGCGCTTCGATGCGCAGTTCTTGCCCTCTGGACTCTTCTCAACGCTGCACGAAGCGGGGCACGGCCTCTACGAGCAGGGCATTGCTCCGGAGCTGGCCCGCACGCCCTTGGCCGAAGGCGCCTCGCTCGGCATCCACGAATCGCAATCGCGCTTCTACGAGAACGTGATCGGACGCAGCCGTCCGTTCTGGCAGCACTATTACCCGGCGCTGCAAGACACGTTTTCGGATGCGCTGCGCAACGTGGCGCTGGACGACTTCTACCGCGCCATCAACCGGTCCGAGCCGTCGCTTATTCGGGTGGAGGCGGATGAGGTGACGTACAATCTGCACATTATGCTGCGGTTTGAGCTGGAGCGCGCCCTGGTGCAAGAGGACCTGGCCGTGCAGGATCTGCCCGCGGCCTGGAACGATCGCATGGACGAATACCTCGGCATCACGCCCGACTCCGATGCCAACGGCGTGCTGCAAGATGTGCACTGGTCGTTCGGTGCCATCGGCTACTTCCCCACCTACGCGCTCGGCACGCTCATGTCGGCCCAGATCGCCAACGCCATGCGCAAAGACCTGTCCGATTTCGACGCGCAGATTGCCGAGGGTGAGTTCGCCCCCGTGCTCAACTGGCTGCGCACGCACATCCACCAGTACGGACGCCGCCTCGACGCGCCCGATCTTCTGGAGCAGGCCACCGGTCAATCGCTTCAGGCGGATGCGTGGCTTGGGTCGATGCGCGATAAGTACGGCGCCATCTATCCGGGGCTGTAGCCCGATGCAGCATCGGGTCTCGTAGATGAAGCTCGTGCAGAACCCGTGCATGGGGAAACGCTACGAACGACCCCTCGTTTTCGCATCCATCATTCGTTGTCTACGCTTCGCACTCGTTCTATGCCCACCGATACCGCACCATCCTGGAGTCCCTCGTCCTGGCGCACCCGCACCGCCCGCCAGCAGCCCACGTATCCCGACCCCGACGCGCTCGACGCCGCGCTGTCGCAGGTTGACCGGATGCCGCCGCTCGTGACGTCGTGGGAGGTTGACAACCTAAAAGAGGACCTGGCCCGGGCCGAGGCGGGCGAGCGCTTCTTGCTGCAGGGCGGCGACTGCGCCGAGTCGTTCGACGACTGCACGGCGGATGTCATTACGAGCCGCCTCAAGATCATGCTGCAGATGAGTCTGGTGCTCACTTACGGCCTGGATACGAAGGTCGTGCGCGTGGGCCGCTTTGCCGGACAGTACGCCAAGCCGCGCTCCTCCAATACCGAAACGCGCGATGGGACCACGCTGCCCAGCTACCGCGGCGAAATCATTAACAGCCCAGAGTTTACCGAGGCATCCCGCACGCCCGATCCGCAGCGTCTGCTCAAAGCGTACACGCACTCGGGGCTCACGCTGAACCTGGTGCGGGCGCTCTCTGAGGGGGGATTCGCGGACCTGCGCCATCCCGAATACTGGGATGTGGACTTCATGGCGCACTCGCCGCTCGCGAATGAGTACCAGCGCCTGGTGGACGACATCGGCACGGCTATGCGGTTCATCGACACGGTGGCCGAGCAGGCCCTGGATGCAATGGAGCGCGTCACCTTCTACACGAGTCACGAGGCGCTGCTCTTGCCGTACGAAGAAGCCCTCACGCGCACGGTGCCGCACAAGCAGGGCGTCTACAACCTGGGCACGCACCTGCCATGGATTGGCAAACGCACCAACAATCCCGAGGAGGCGCACATGGAGTACATGCGCGGCATCCAGAATCCGATTGGGCTGAAGGTGGGGCCGGATATGACGCCTTCGCAGCTACGCACGCTGGTGCGCCACCTCGACCCCGATGACGAGCCGGGCCGCCTGACGCTCATTACGCGCTTCGGCGCCGACCAAATCGCCGACTGCCTGCCGCCGCTCATCAATACGCTGGACAAAATGGGCCACTCGGTGCTCTGGTGCTGCGACCCCATGCATGGCAACACCGAGCGCACCGATGGCGGCATCAAGACGCGGCGCTTTGCGAACATCCTGGGCGAGCTGGAGCAAGCCTTTGAGATCCACGCTGCTGAGGGCTCGCGGCTGGGCGGCGTGCACTTTGAGCTTACGGGCGAGAACGTGACTGAGTGCATCGGCGGCGCGCGGGGGTTGGAAGCGACCGACCTGGAGCGCGCCTACAAATCGCTCGTGGACCCGCGCCTGAACTACGAGCAGTCGCTGGAGATCGCGTTCAGCGTGGTGCGCAAGTATCGCGCGCTACACGGGTAGGGGATTTTGGATTGGGGATTTTGGATTGGGGATTGGGGATGCTGGTGTCAGGATGGCAGAGGTGGTGGAGGTTGCAACTGTGGAATCTGTGTTGTATGCTTTTGGGTACTGATTCCCAGTGTCAG
>NZ_JAWOAR010000244.1:0-2697 GCF_046498435.1 Longimonas sp.
GCAATTTCAAGCATACACCTTACGGAATCTCTTCTGCGTGATTCGAGGACGAGCAATTCCTACATGCTTCAACATAACCTTGAAGTTTTCCTTATCGAGGGATGACTTGTGCGTGGGGGCGTTGCTGTGTCCGGGATGACTTGTGCGTGAGGGCGTTGCTATTAGACCTGTCAGGTCTTTGAGGGGAGGAGTCGTCTGCCAGACGAGACGGAACGGAGTTGGGGGCTGCTGGCTACGCTCGGTATCCGCTCGCTATGAATTGCATCCGACGGCCCTGCACCGTTTGTTATGTGGGGGCTCGGCTCCGACTCGTTATTCTACTCGCTGCGCTGCTGTTCATGTCCGATACGACCGCTCTCTCCGACACGCTCGCTCCTCTCAATACGCTTACCCTGCCGCGCACCGCTACCCTGCGCCTGGCCTACAAGACACGCGGACGCGTACACCTGACCGCACCGCCCGCCAGCGTGTGGCGGGGGCAGTTGGGCGAGTTTCTGCATCGGATTGCGCCCGAGCATCACCATAACCACGACCTCTCGCTCTACCAGCAGCTCTTTCGCACGCCCCGCACGGCCGTTGATCTCCCCAACGAACTCTCTGGCCGCGCCCTCGGACGGCTGGGGCTGGCGGGCGAGCACGTGCCGCATCCGTTTGTGATGCGCATGCATACGCCACCCGAGCCGGGCGAGCCGCTTGTGCTGCCGCCAAACACACGCGTGCAGGTGGATATGGTCCTGGTGGAGGAAGCCCTCGCGGCCATTCCCTCACTTACTGCAGCCTTCGACGCACTCGGCGCGCAGGGCCTGGGCAAGAAAACTGATCAGCCCGGTGGGGCCCGGCGGCGTGGACGTGTGCAGCTGGCCGAAGCCGCGCTCGATGTGGGCGGTGTATCACTCCAGCTCTACAACGGCACGCAGTGGAGCCTGCCGCCGCGCTGCGACACGCATCTGTTCGAGCAGGCCGCAGCCATGCAGCCCAATGCCGACACCGTGCCCAACGGACCGGTTACGGTACAGCTTCGCACCCCGCTGCGCCTGAAGCATGCCCGCAAAATTGTGCGTCCCGATGATATGTCGGTGCCCGCACTCTGCGCAGCTACGTACCGCCGCCTGGTGGGGCTGGCGGTCTGCTACAGCCCAAAGCCGCCCACTGCCTCCACCGTGCAAGACCTGCTCGACGCCTTCTTTGCGCTGGGCGATGCCACCACGCTCGACGCCTCGGCCCTGACCTGGGCCACGGGCGGACGCTACAGCCACCGGCAGGGACGGCGCCACCCCATCAGCGGACTCATGGGCCCGCTCACAATCGACGGCCCGGCGCCCGTACGCCGCATCTGGCGTACATTCATGAAGCACGCCGAGGCGCTGCACCTCGGCAAAAAGACCGCACTGGGCCTGGGGCGCGTAGTCGTGGCATCATGACGCCTCCCTGATTTGTCGTGGCCCCTCCCAGCACACCTCCGTTTGGGTTTTTGGATGAAGCGAAAGCTCGGGAGCCCCCCGTACGTTTCGACCGTCCCGATGCCGACAGCAACGGTTCATCGTCGTAGCCCCTGTCTTCGGGCGGCATAGGCCATCGCCGCCCCCCATACCCTGATGCAGTGCGGCAGGTCACCGTGCTCGCAAAGACCTGTCAGGTCAAATGGGAATCCCCCACCCGCAAGTCATCCCGGACAATCTCGCCCCCTGTTGGGAGCCGATCCGGGATCCATTCTTGACTTGACAACTCCGATCCCATCAGGATTAGCGACTCCCCGGCAATATTTGCATCAAATCCGCTTTTAGTTTGTGGGGCAGACCCGTATATTTTGTGTGTCTGTATGCCAACTTCAGCAGTTTGCTCGCTCTTTTCCCACCAACGGCCCTGTACCCATGCGTTCTGCCATTGCCCCGTCACGATCCTCATGGCTGCTCGGCGTCAGCCTGCTTCTTTTGTTCAGTCTTGCCGCCTGCAGCAGCACCGAATCCACCTCCTCCGACTCCTCCGACTCCTCTGACTCCGCAACCAACAGCGAGCCCGCTCCGGTTGAGCGCCCTGCCTGGAACCAGGGCAACGACACCTACCTGCTGCGCCTTGCGCCCGAGGCCGGAGCCACCTACCAGACCCAGCACACGCAAAATGTAGAACAGAACCTCGTGGTGCAGGGCAACAACGTAGACATCACCCAGGACCAGACGATCACGCAGAAGTTGCGTGTGGCCGATTACACCGCCGAGGGCGCAACGTCTCTCGAATACACCGCCACGCGCATGCAGGTAACGTTCGACGGCATGGGCAACACAGTATCCTACGACAGCGATGCCGAAGACAACAGCAATGCCGGTCCTCTTGCCGGAATCGTCGATCCGATTATCGGCAACATGCTTCAGTTTGAACTGGACCAGCAGGGCCACTTCGTAGGCAGCCGCGACACGCTTGCAACCCAGATCGAAGCCCTTATGGGCGATGCGAACGCAGGCGGCATGAGCGACCCCAGCATGTTCGTAGAGCCGCTAATGAACCAGTTCCGCTTCTATCCCGACGACCCCGTATCGGTCGGCGACAGTTGGGAAATTGAGACCGAACTGAATATGGGCATGCCCTTCATGGTCACCGCCGTGTATACGCTCGATGAGGTGGTGGATGCAGAAGCAATGATCGACGTGGTCATTGAACTCGAAACCGACGGTAGCCCGCTTGAACTGGGGCAAGGCGTAG
>NZ_JAWOAR010000242.1:0-4240 GCF_046498435.1 Longimonas sp.
CAGTAAAATCATTAGCATTACGATTGTCTTTTTCATTGTTGTATAGATTTAAGTTTGTTGATGCTATCAGATAGTTGTACGCAATTAGCCTACGCGCACTTTTCTAAATAATCTTTCCACTTAGTGCAACCTTTGAATAATTTACGAACATACCGTTTTGGCAATTCGTATTGAAAACATCCAACTGCATCCAATTGTCCATATCCAGCAGTTATACTTATTTCATCAATAAAAGTACTACAAGCTGGTTTTTTTCCAATACTATACATTGCCACCGCACAATAACTGCGTACAACATATAATATATTCCATGCCTTGCTTTTTAGCCATTTTTTAAGTTTCTTTTTCATATCAAAGTTTTTAAGTATTTGTAAATTTGTGCCTTGTATTCGGCACGTAACATATTATCAGCCGTTGTACACAATAAATTTTAAAAGCCCGTTTAATTAATATTGCGGTTTGCTTCGGCTTTTTATCAATAAGCTTGTTAAGCCATTTATTGCATAACCGTACACAGTTGATGGAGGGAACTGTATGACTTTCGTATCTCCGTACGGTACGTCACGGAAACGGGCTCCTGATGCTTCGGTGTATGCTGTGACGACTCCTTAACGTTTTTGCTTCGGACCACACATTGTATGGACACCACACCTGGATTTCTACACAACGCGTCGGTGCGTACCGACCGTGCTGATGACCTTGATGCACTCATTCGGTCGCTGTTTACACGCCGTCACTTACGCACTGCCGGCGCAGGCAGTCAGCAGCAGATGTGGATGGTTGCCGAGTTCGTGCAGCAGCTCCGCAAGCACAGCACCGTGTTCAAGCGCATCAGCAGCAAGATGGAGGGACCCATTCCATTTGGGCTGGGCCACTGCACCGTGAAAGACGGCACGCTGGTGCCGGTGGCGCGTCCGCTCCCGTTGCATCACCCTGAGGTGTTTGCGCGGGTTGTGAGCGAGTTCGTGGAGGCCGGCGCCATCTGCCGCGTTGCCCCGTCCGACACCCCCTCACACGGATGGCGGATCGACGGCGTCGACGCACTGACTGCACTCAATGCTTCAGACCTCACATCGCTTTTGGAGTCTTTTTGAAGGTGTTGGATGTGCAATCAGGGCATCACGAACGCCATGCGCTGCCAGGCTCTACGTGAGATTAATCATAGGATCTGGCACCGACGGTCCCGCGTCGGTGCAATGGCAGAGGACGCACTATGGGAGAGCATCGTAGCCTACTGCGGCTAAATCTCATAATCCTACAAAGAGCCTGTTTGGGTTTTGGTTTGAAGGCGAGAGCGAGCGTCGGTGGAGCGAAACGAGGGCGAATCCCGACATACGGTTCACTCACGGCGCAATAAACGCGCGCATCTGATCGGCCAGGGGAGCAATACGCTGGCGCTGCAATGCGTGGTGCTGTCCGGGCAGAACGGCTAACCGGCTGTTTGGGAGTGCGTTGTGCAACGTGAGTGCAGCCTGCAAGGGAAACAGGTCGTCTTCGTCGGCCATGCTTACGAGCACCGGCTGTCCTACGGTTTGCATCTGCCGACGCAGTCGCAGCGCGGCCCCCGGCAACTGCTCGATAAACGCCCGCAGCGTGGTCGACAGGGCGTCCCAATCGCCATGCAGCGCATCCATGCGTCCCGATTCGGCGTCGGCGCGGTCGAGGCGATGGGCCATGGCATCCACCGTAGCCGTGGTCCAATCGATGTGCGCGCCGTGAGTCATCACGCGCGCCACTCGCTCGGGAGCTTCGTGCGCCAGTTGAAGCGCCATATTGCCGCCCATTGAAAAGCCAAAGACATGGGCTTGGGCCACATCCAGGGCATTGAGCACCGCCTGCGCGTTCTCTGCAAAAAGCATCGGCGTAAGCACCTGTTCAGGCTTCGCATTGGCAGACGCCCCGTGTCCGATAAAGTCGAGCGCCACCACATGCAAATGCGGCTCCAAATGCGGTACTAGCAGGCGGGTTTCGGTCTGTGTGCTTCCGGCAGCGCCATGCAGCAACAGCACCGTGGGCTGTTCGGGAGCCCCCCACGTGTAGTAGGCCACTGCTCCCGCATCGGTATCCACGTAGCGTGGTGTAGGCAGTTGCGGCTGACTGCTGCAACACTCAATGAGCACGCCATGCGTGGCCTTCGGGTGCAGAAAAAAGATGCGCTTGCGATCGGCCCCCTGGAGCGGCGCATCCGACAGCGGCGTAAAGCCCGCCTCCATCATCCGCTCGAACGCATCGTCGATGTCGGGCACCTCAAACGCCAGGTGGTGCACGCCCTCCCCCTGTCGCTCCAGAAACCGGTGAACGGGCGAATCCTCGCGCGTGGCTTCCAGTAATTCCAGTTTCGTGTTCTCAACGGACAAGAAGTGCGTCGTCACCCCTTGTTCGTCCACCGTTTCTGATTTGTAGGAGAGCGCATTGAGAACGGTGGCGTACGTTGCGCGAACGGCTTCGGCATCGCGAACGGCAATCCCGACATGTTCAAGACGAAGCATACAAGCGGCAAAGTTAGACGGAAAACTGGCATGGTGAGCGCTTCATTGGGCAGAAACGCATCGCTTCAATGAACATCCGCCACCGCTGTGCGTCAAGCCGATTCCGATACAGTTCACAACAATATTGTCATCGGCATGCCTACCCCCGCAGAGCGCGCCCGGCGCCGCGCCATGATGTGGAGCCTTTCTATCGCGGTGCTTATGCTCGCGGGCAAGTCTCTGGCGGCATGGTATACGGGAAGCGCAGCTATTTTTTCGGATGCGCTGGAGTCGGTCATCCACCTGGTTGCGACCGGGTTTTCGGGGTTTAGCCTCTGGTATGCGTCGACCCCGCCCGATCAGGGGCATCCGTACGGACACGGAAAAATTGCGTACTTCGCCGCCGCATTCGAAGGACTGCTGATCGCCGCCGCAGCCATCGTTATCGGCTGGGTGGCCATTGAAGACCTCATTCGCGGTCCCTCGTTGCAACAGCTCGACATCGGGCTGCTCATCATAGCTGCTCTGACCCTGACCAACGCGGCCTTGGGCATCTACCTGATTCGTACCGGGCGCACGCACAACAGTCTGGTCCTCGTCTCCAACGGCCAGCACGTGCTCACCGACATGTGGACGAGCCTGGGCGTGCTCGTGGGCGTGGGTCTGGTGCGGCTTACGGGCGTGCTCTGGCTCGACCCGGTGGCTGCGCTCCTCGTGGCCGCCAACATCCTGTGGACCGCCGGGCGCCTGCTCCGCCGCTCGCTGGGCGGACTCATGGACCGCGCCGACACGAACACCACCCGCCGCGTGCTACGCGTACTCAACGAAGCGAAGTCCGACGACACCATTGCCAACTACCACCAGGTGCGCCACCGCCGCACCGACGACCAGCTCTGGATTGAGTACCATCTGCTGTTCCCCGGCCAGATGTCGGTGCGCGAGGCCCACGCCCGCTCACACGAGGTCGAAGCGGCCCTGCACGAGGCCTTCGCCAAGGACGAAGTGCGCGTGACGGCCCACCTGGAGCCGCGCCAGCACGGCGAGGCCCACCCACCTGACCACGTCGAACCCCACGACCCGCTCTACGACCTTTCGCGATAGGACACGTCTTTGTAATGCAGGACGTACGCAGTTGCAACTCACGAATGTCATCTCGTCGCGAGGCTCTGCCTCGTGACGCCGTCGTTTAGGGGCTCCGCCCCGTCCACAGGCAGGAAATGACGTCCCTCGGGTCAAGTGCGTAACTCCTATAATGTAGTGCTGTAGTGCTGTGTGTGACAACAATGCTGTTGACAGATGGCGGAGTCACACCAGGTGGCAGGGGAGGGTTGTAAGCCATCGTTTCCGGGGGGTTGTCAATATCTGCCTGCACCGTTTTGGCATAATCCTTGAGGGCCGCTTCGTCGGTATCAGTCAACTCAGGGGCAAGGCCCAGGGATTTTTTAAGCTGGTTCTTGGACAGCTTTTCAAAAACGGTTTCTTGTTCCGCTTCAGCCAGCTTCTTGTGCTTTTCTTTCAAAGCTGCAATGAAATCCGCTTGTTCCTGTTCGGTTTTTTCCGTGATTGTCCATTGCTGTGTCCAGGTGTCACCGATAAGGGCCGGTGCTGCTTCGGTGGCGTTCTGCGTCAACGGGTCATAGTCCGGGGTTGTCTCTGTCACAGGTGCATACCCAGGAGCATTGAACGGCTTAGGATAGGATATCAGCGGGTTTGCCTGCCTGATCTGTCTTGCAGTCAGCGGGTATTCTTGCGTGGTGGTGTTTATATATTTC
>NZ_JAWOAR010000322.1:0-3988 GCF_046498435.1 Longimonas sp.
CTTAACTCCATCCATAAAGGCTGCCCACATCTTGCGAATTTGGTAATGGTTAAATTGTTGGCTAAGAGGGGTTAGTTTTACCCTCGGTTCGCGCTTCGGTCTTTCCCGCCAAAAGGGAAAGCAGGTTTCGGCGTGGGGAGTAATGGGGGATGGATTAAGAGCAATCCATTCCCCCTTGATATTTTTGCCCCACAATATCTCAGCGCCGCAACGCTTACATTTTGTGCGGTTGGTGTAAGGCACGGTGTAAGTCGTCATTGCCACCGCCTCCGTTGTCGAAATTGGGCTAGGCGATCGGCGCGGCGTTGGTCAATATCCTCGATCGTCCAATTTGGTTCTTTGGGAATGTAGGTGGCTTGGCGGCCCCGCTTGTTGGTTTGTTGGGGCCGCCCGATTAGGGCTAATTCGTAGTGGTGAAATAAAATTTTTTTCACTTCATAGAGTTGATGCCCATCGGTAAACTTGGCGATCGCCTTAACTATTCCCGTCTCACCGGTGGCCAAAATTTTCACTCGATCGCCAAGTTTAAACATCGTCCCCACCTCCTATCGCGTAAGGTTTGATTTTTTCTTGGTACATTATTGGTATCTGTGGATTTATTCCGCGTCCCACACCCGCACACCTTTCCACCCAACCTCACATCCCATGCCCACAACCACCTCCGACGCTGCCGCCCGCACGCGCATCGGTCCGTATGCAGGCGATGCACTGCCCGACCTCGACGGCTTCGACGCCGATACCAACTTCCTGGTGCGCGCCTCGGCCGGAGCGGGCAAGACCACCTCGCTCGTAGCGCGCCTCGAAGCGCTCGTGCGCACCGGCGTACCTATTGGCGACCTCACCGCCATCACGTTCACGCGCAAGGCCGCCGGCGAGATGAAAGAGCGCCTGTTCGAGCGTCTGCAGTTGCTTCAGCACAAAGCACCTGCCGGCTCAGACGATGCGCGGCGGCTACGGCGGGGCCTCGACGACCTGTCGCAGTGCTTCGTGGGCACCATCCACAGCTTCTGCGCACGCCTCCTGCGCGAGTTTCCGCTGCAAGCGGCACTGCCGCCCGATTTCGACATGGAGCTGGATGGCCGCGAGATCGAGGAGATGAAGCGCCGCGCCTGGCAACAGCACCTGCGGCGCATTCACAACGAGGCGCCCGAGCGCATCGAAGCGGTGCAGGACGTCGGCTACACGCCCGCCGACCTCTACGACCAGTTCACCGTGCTGAGCCGCTATCCCGATCTGGAGCCCTACACCGAAGACATCCCCGCGCCCGATCTCGATGACGCCACCGCCACGGTCCGCGATTTTGTGCGCGCCTGGGCACCATACCTCCCGCATCCGCTGCCCGATACCAGCGGACGATGCTGCAACGCCCTGGCCGCCATTGCTCAGGCGGATCAGATGCTGCGGGTGAATCCCCCCGAAACGCCTGCCGAACAGGCTGCCCTGCTCGCGCTCTTCGAGGGCCTCGCCAAAGACGACAACCGCAAAAACCGCGATGGGCGGCGCGGCAAGATGACGCCCAGCCACTGGAAGGAGAACAAGTCCCACGCCAAAGAGCTGCAAGACGAGCACCTGGCGCCGCTCGTAGACGACGTGGTCGATCCGCTCATGACCCGGTGGCACGCCCACGCCCACCAC
This sequence comes from Longimonas sp., assembly GCF_046498435.1. Taxonomy (NCBI): domain Bacteria; kingdom Pseudomonadati; phylum Rhodothermota; class Rhodothermia; order Rhodothermales; family Salisaetaceae; genus Longimonas; species Longimonas sp. Next base: position 1,636 of record NZ_JAWOAR010000322.1, read on the forward strand.
GTCTGCACGCAGTTTACGCACGGCGCTATCGAGCCGCTGCTGGCGTTGCGCCGCGATCGCGGACAGCTCTCGGCAAACGATCTGCTGCTCTACACCCGCAACCTCCTGCGCGACCACCCCAGCGTGCGGCGCGCTCTGCATCAACGCTACCCGCGCCTGCTGGTGGACGAGTTTCAGGATACCGATCCGCTCCAGGCCGAAATCCTCTTCTACCTCACCGGCACCAACCACACCACAACCCACTGGCGCGCCACCGAGCCCGCCCCTGGATCGCTCTTCGTGGTGGGCGATGACAAGCAGTCCATCTACCGCTTTCGGCGCGCCGACATGGCCATCTTCAACGAGGTGGCCGGCCTGATCGACGATCAGCCCCACGGCGAAGCGCTCACGCTCACGCGTAACTTCCGCTCCACCGCGCGGCTCTGCCACGCCTTCAACACCATGTTCGACGCGCCCTTCACCACCGACCGCGCCGAGGCCGACGCCGACCCCACGCACGACCTCCCTGCCGATGCCGTGCAGGCCGCCTACACCGACTTCGACCCGCACCGCACCACCGACCCCGCCGACCCGGTGCTCTACCAGTCCACCATCGAATACAAGAAATACAACCGCTCCGAAGCCATCGCCGAAGCCGATGCCGAGCACATCGCCCGGTACATCCACCGCGCCGCCACCACCGATGAACCGCTTCAGCGCGGGTCCGACGGCGAGGTCCTTGTATCCGGCGAGCCCGGCGACTTCATGATCCTCACGCGCGTCACCTCGCGCCTCTCCACCTACGCCGAAGCCCTGGCCCGCTACAACATCCCGTACGTCGTGATGGGCGGCAAAGACGCCCACGAATCCCGCGAACTGCACGCGCTCGTCCAGCTCCTCACCTGCGTCTTCCGCCCCGACGATCCCCTGGCCCACCTCGCCTACCTGCAAGGCCCGCTCGTCGGGTTTAGCGACGACGACCTCTACCGCCTCAAGCAGCACGGATTGGTTTTGGGGGATACAGAGCGCCCTGCCCCCGCCGATGCCCCTACCGCGCTCCGCGAGCGGCTTGCCACGGCCCACAAGCGCATTTCGGGCGCGAAAAAGAAGTTGCACAAACAGCGGCCCGCGCCAGCTATCGAGGCGCTTCTCGACACCAGCAGTCTCTACGCCCGCGCCGCCGCCGATGCCACCGAGGGATCGCTCAACGCGGGACGCCTGCAGCGCATCCTGGCTGAGGTGCAGGCCTTCGACGCCCGTGGCTTCTCCGCCTACGAGATCTGGCGCGAGTTGCAATACATCGCCGACGGGAACGCCGACATCGATGGCATGACGCTCGACACCGGCTCCGACAACGCGGTGCAGCTCTTGAACGTGCACAAGGCCAAAGGCTTGCAGGCCAACGTCGTCTTCCTGGCCGACCCGTACGGCGGATCGCGCAGCGGCGGCATCACCGAGCACGTGCGGCGGCAGGAGAACGAGATTGTAGTGCCCGTGCTCAACGCATATCAGCACAACACAAGCGTTGCTGCCGCCCCTGAAGCCTGGCCCCAGTTTGAGGCGGTCGAGGCCGTGCTGGAGGATGCCGAGGCGCACCGTCTGGAGTATGTGGCTGCCACACGAGCGAAGCAGATGCTTGTCGTATCCCGTTACCACCACAAAAACGACGGCTACAAGCCCGGCTACTGGCGCGCGGTGGATGCGTATTGCAGCGACCACGACATCCCTGAGCTGCCCACGCCCGAAAGCGCCCGCCCCGACGCGCCTACACCGCATGTGCTGCGCGATCTGCACGAGTATCTCGATGACCAACGGACCCGCCGCATCACGCTGGCCCAGGAAACGTACCGCACCGCCACGATCTCGGAGACCGCTCACAGCAGAGCGGTGCCCGCTGCCTCCAATAGCTACGAAAATACGCTCGGCAATGCCCTGCACGCGCTCATCGAGCAGGTGATGATGCGGCATCCTGCCCCGCCCACCTACAAACCGGCTGACTTGAGACACCTGCTCCTTGAACACGAGGCCGACCCCGCCCAGCATGACGTGCTCCAACGCATGCTCGATGCCCTGGTCGAGAGTCCGCTCTGGGACGCGCTTGCTGATGCCACAACCATCTACACCGAGCTTCCGCTCAGCCGTCTGCTACCGGGCGATGCCGGTCGGGGCGATGCTGATCCTGCCGATGCCGTTCAGCACGGCACCATCGACCTGGCCTACCGCACGAGCGATGCCTGGCACCTTGTCGATTACAAGAGCGATCGGATTGACGACCCGTCGCATCTCCGCAAACTGGTCCATGCATACGCGCCGCAGATCCGGTTGTACGCCACTGCATGGAACGAGGCGATGGGGCACCCGCCCGAATCCGCAC
>NZ_JAWOAR010000041.1:0-18810 GCF_046498435.1 Longimonas sp.
ATACCCGACAGCTGTCGGTGCGTCGCGTGCTCACCATGACAGGCTTCGTGGGAGGGTGATTGCAGAGCAGCCATCAAAATGAGGGTTGACAGAGCAGTAGCACCGTACGAATGAGCGCGTGTGGTTGGATTGACTTAAGAGTACAGGAAACTAAGCATCCTGCGTCCCAAACTCATCTTAGTCGAATCACCAGTCCAACTTTTCGGGCGCACCTCAACCCCCAACTTCATGCCTGTCTTTACTTAGTATCTGTTTAGCGTCGTCCCTCCACACATCCGTCCCTCCACACATCCGTCCCTCCACACATCCGTCCCTCCACACATCCGTCCCTCCACACGTCCATCCCTCCCGCTGACATGAATGTCCGCCTGGATCGTATCAAGCCTGTTGCAGTCGACCCTTCCCCCTCTTATATTAACGTGATGTTGCAGGCTCAGCAGGGCTTGCAGCCGTGGGTCGGCGTTCCGTGCACGTGGGGCGCCGTTTTCTTTGCGTGTTCCCTCCATCCGTCTTTACTCGCTCTATGTGGTTTCAGCGCACAATTGAGTTTCTGAATGACCTGGTCTGGTCGTACGGCGTGCCCGTTGGCGATGGCCAGATGATTCCGTGGGTCGTCATCCTCCTGTTAGGTACCGGGTTCTACCTGACGTTCCAGCTGGGCTTCATCCAGTTTCGGAAGCTGGCCCATGGCTTTTGGGTCACAACTGGCGCCTATGACGATCCCGACGACCCGGGCGATGTGCCCCACTTTCAGGCGCTGACCACGGCGCTCTCGGCTACTGTAGGCATCGGAAACATTGCGGGGGTGGCGCTGGCCATTCACTTTGGCGGACCCGGCGCGCTCTTCTGGATGTGGCTCACTGCCTTCGTGGGCATGGCCACCAAGTACAGCGAGGTCACCCTGGCGCAGTTCTACCGCGACGTGCGCGAGGACACCGAAAACCTGAAAAGCTGGATGGGCTCGGTCTCGGGTGGCCCCATGTACTACATCGAAAAGGGACTCGGCGAAAGTTGGAAGCCCGCTGCGGTCTTTTTTGCGATTATGCTCATCGCCACCTCATTTCTCACCGGTAACGCCGTGCAGGCCAACACCGTAGCCGACACCATGCGCTCCGAGTTCGGCATGGAGCCGTGGATTACGGGAATCATTGTGGCCTCGGTGATTGCTCTGGTGATTCTGGGCGGCATCACGCGGATCGGGAAGGTCACGGGCATCGTGGCTCCCATCATGGCGGGCATCTACGTACTGGGCGCGATCACTATTCTGGCGCTCCACTACGACCAGCTGATTCCCACCTTTGCCAGCGTCTTCACCGAAGCGTTTAACCCCTCGGCCGGCGTGGCAGGGACCGGCACCGGCGTGTTCTTGCTGACGCTCATGTACGGCGTGCGGCGCGGTCTCTTCTCGAACGAGGCTGGTCAGGGCTCTGCCCCCATTGCGCACTCTGCCGCCAAAACCGATGAGCCGGCCTCTGAAGGCGTGGTAGCGCTGCTGGAGCCGTTCATCGACACCATTATCATCTGTACGCTCACCGCTATGGTCATCCTGGTCACCGGCGCGTGGGGCGACCCAGTACCCACCGAGTTCGACCTCGACTCGGGCAATATCACCTACCGGGTGCAAGACGAAGGTGGGCTCTTTGCCGACGTGGATACCCCCGAGCGCATTCGGGTGGAAGACGGTGAACAAAAAGTCCCCGAAGGCGAGCCCGCCATGGCCTGGAATCAGGCCGTTGTAAGTGGCCTCTTTGTGGAATGCGAAGGCGAGTGCGCCGAAGACGATGATCTCAGCGAGCCGTTCACGGGCACGCTCTACCCCGGCGACGGCACGGCGATCTCACAAGATGGCACGACCTACGCCTCACTCTACGGCGGCGGTGTGCGCAACGGGGCGCCACTTACGCAGCTTGCGTTTGAGCGTGGTCTGTCTCCGCTCGGCGACTGGGGCGGCTATATTGTGATTCTAAGCGTCCTGCTCTTTGCAATTTCAACTGCCATCTCCTGGAGTTACTACGGCGACCGCTGCGCGCACTACCTCTTTGGCGACCGCGCCGTGCTCCCATATAAGTTCCTGTTCGTCGCCATGAACTTCGTGGGTGCGATTACGGCGCTCACCACCATCTGGACCATCGGCGACATTGCGCTTGGCCTGGTCGTGGTGCCCAACCTGATCGCTCTCATTGCGCTCTCGGGCAAGCTGAAAGAGCTAACCAGCAGCTATTTCGACCGCAAACCCTGGGAAAATGGAGGTGGCAGCTTCGTAAACGTAACTGATGATGACGAGCGGTAGACGCAACGCTGTCCGGCCTCCGCATGGGGGCCTGCGCCGGAAGGATCGGAGAGCGGCCCCGACAGCTAACGTCTGACCCGCACAATCCGAGATGCTTCACTGCGCTCAGCATGACAGCCCCGGCGTGCTCGCATTCATTTTAGCTGGCTGGTATCCTACACACGGTACCTACCATGAACAGGCCTCCTCCGTCGGACGTGCACGGAGGACGCTTCCGATAATGCTCTCTCAACCCTCATTTTGATGGTTGTCCTGAAGTCATCCCCCAAAGAAGCTTGTCATGGTGAGCGCAGTCCCGCCCCCTGTGGCACCAACACTACTGCTGTGTCAACCCTAAATGATTGGGGTTAGATGCGTACTTCCCCCTCCATCCTACCCTTCCTCCCCGAGGAGGAAGGAACCGTGGAAGGCGTTCCTCAAGTCCCCTTCAGAGGAGGGGGATTTAGGGGGAGGGATTCCATGTTCTCAAAGGACCTAAACAATCACCTGTGGCACCAACACTACCCGCTTATCCGAGCCAGACGATGCGATGACCTGCGCGTTGCCGCTTGTGTCCTCAGAATTGCCGTTGACTTAGCGACTTAGCACTCATTCTATATTTCCCTGATCTCTTATGGATGTTCTGGACATCGACATGCTCACTGTCGTCGATCATCCGCTCTTGAAGCGGGACCTGACAATCCTACGCGACCGCACGACCGCGCACGGTCTGTTCCGCAAAACGGTGTCGGATGCCGCAGCGATTCTGGCCTATGAGGCCCTGCGCAGCATCCCCCTGGCCGAGGTGGATATCCACACGCCGCTGGAGCCGACCACCGGCTACGCCATTGCCGAGGAGGTCATTGTGGTGCCTATCATGCGAGCCGGGCTCGGCATGGTCGATGGCTTCGTGCGGTTCGTGCCCGAAGCCCGCGTAGGGCACCTCGGCATGCAGCGCGACGAGGACACGCACCAGCCGGTTGATTACTACGCCAACATCCCTGCCAGCGTCGACCGCGCCGAAGTCTTCGTGGTCGACCCGATGCTGGCAACGGGCGGAAGCGCCATCTCGGCCGTCACGCGCCTTAAGGAAGAAGGCGCTGAGCGCTTCACGTTTGCGTGTCTGGTGGCAGCCCCCGAGGGCGTGCAGGCACTGCACGAAGCGCACCCCAACGTACGCATCGTAGCGGCCACGCTCGACCGCGAACTCGACGAGAACGCGTTCATCCGTCCCGGACTCGGCGATGCGGGCGACCGCATCTTTGGCACGCCGGCATAACCTTCGCATCCCTCTTGCTTCTGTCTTCGTGCCTATGTTTGCCTCTGCTCTGCGCATTCGGCTCCCGCTCGTTCTCGGACTCCTGCTCCTGGGCCTGCTCGGCACAAGCGCTCTGCCTACCGCCTCTGCTCAGTCGGTGGATCCGCCGCGCGTGGTCCTGAACGACATCGCATTCAGCGTTACCATCGATGACCCGGATCAGGAGCTTACCTCGGGCGCTCAGATTCAGGTGGGATCCGAAACCGCCCAGCTCGAATCCGACGGCTCCAGCTGGACTGCCGAAGGACTCGTTGTAGACGAGACCGGCACGTACACCGTGCGCCTGGTGCAGGGCGGCGAAACCATCGACGAAGCCGATACGCGCGCGCTGCCCGGCTTTGTCTCACTGCTCCCCCCGCTTTTGGCCATTGGCATGGCCCTCGCCTTCAAGCGTGTGATCCCGGCGCTTTTTCTGGGCATCTGGGTGGGCGCATGGATGGCCGCCGGCTTCTCGCTTAGCGGACTCTTCGTAGGGCTCCTCGAATCGCTGGAGATCTACGTCGTTGGGGCGCTGGCCAACGAATCACACGTCGCCATCATCCTGTTTTCGCTGATGATCGGTGGCATGGTGGGTATCATCTCAAAAAACGGCGGTACGTACGGCATTGTGGAGCGCCTGATCGGCTGGGCCAACACGCCGCGCCGCGCGCAGCTTGCCACCAGCACACTCGGCGTGGGCATGTTCTTCGATGACTACGCCAATACCCTCGTCGTGGGCAACACCATGCGTCCCGTTACCGACCGCCTGAAGGTCTCGCGCGAGAAGCTGGCGTATATTGTGGATTCGACGGCCGCGCCCGTAGCATGTGTGGCCTTTGTAACCACCTGGATCGGCTACGAAGTCGGGCTCGTGGGCACCGCCGTGGAGGGTCTTGAGGGGTTCAACCAGGGCGCGTACTCCATCTTCCTAAGCTCACTCGCGTACAGTTTTTACCCCTGGCTGGCGCTCTACTTCGTGTTCGTGGTGGCCAACTCCAGCCGCGACTTCGGCCCCATGGCGCGTGCTGAAATCCGCGCCCGTACCACCGGACAGGTCGTAAGTCCCGGGGCCAACCTCGACAAGGCTGCCGAGGAGGACAACGACGAGATGCGCCCAAAAGACGGCATCCCGCTGCGTGCCTACAATGCCGTGCTGCCTATTCTGGTGCTGGTCGGGAGCGTGCTCGCCGGGCTGTACTGGACAGGCATTGAGGCTGCGGGGAGCGATGCATCCCTCCGCGAGATTATTGGGGAGGCCGACTCCTACACGTCGCTCATCTGGGGCTCGCTCCTGGGTGTGCTTACCGCGGGCGCGCTGTCCGTTGGGCAACGCCTGCTCTCGCTCGAAGAGACGGTCGAGGCCTGGTATAGCGGACTCAAGTCGATGCTCTTTGCTATGATTATCCTGGTGCTCGCCTGGGCGCTCTCCGACATCACCGGGGTGCTGCACACCGCCGATTACCTCGTGTCGGTGCTGGGCACAACGCTTCCGCCCGGCGTAGTGCCTGCCATCATCTTCGTGCTCGCAGCGGCCACTGCATTTGCCACCGGCTCCAGTTGGGGCACTATGGGCATCCTCATGCCACTGGTGGTGCCGCTCGTGTGGGCCGTGCTGCAAGCCAACAACATGGCCGATCCGTCGAACTACCACATCATGTACTCTGCGGTATCGTGCGTGCTGGCCGGGTCGGTGTGGGGCGACCACTGCTCCCCAATTTCGGACACCACCATCCTCTCGTCTATGGCGTCGGGGTGCGACCACATCGACCATGTGCGCACGCAGCTTCCGTATGCCATGAGTGTGGGCGTGGTTGCCCTGCTCATAGGCACGCTGCCTGCCGGATTTGGCTTTCCATGGTGGCTCTCGCTCCTCATCGGTGCCGGACTGCTGTCGGGCGCGCTGCGTCTCTTTGGTACGCCGGTCAACACCCAGGGGGATGCCGCCGTAGCGTCTTCGTCTGATGATTCATCGCAGCCCCAAGAGGCTTCGGTACCGTCGGCGTAAGTGGACTTCTATGCTAACCCGGATCGCAGCTACGCATAAGAGGCTGTGTAGCGCGTTTGTGGGCTGGATGTGAGGAGCAGAAGTGCCCAGCACGCCTACGCCACCGGGTAGCTCTTGCCCTCGACCCCAAGCGTCGTTTCCGGAAAGACGTTGCGGGCTGCCTCCAGCAGCTCCTGTTTGAGTCCGGGCGGAAGGTGCACGAGCACAAGCCGGTCGACGCCTGCGGCCCGGGCAATATCGGCAGCCTCGACCATGCTGCTGTGCCCGGGCCCCGCGCCGTTAGCCTCATGGATGAGCATATCTGCATCTCGGGCCAACTCGACTACCGCATCACACGGAGCCGTATCGCACGAGTACGCGACGACCGCGCCGCGCTCGTGCTCCACGCGCAGCCCGAACGTAGGGGTGTCGCCGTGGCTCACCGGCGCACTGGTGATGTGCCACGGGGCGTCGGTCCATACCGCTGCCCCGGGTTCGGACTCGACTTCGTGCGGCACAAGCTCCGGCATGCCCTCCCATCCAGTGGTCACTGGGGCAAACGCCTCCATGCAGCGCGTCGCCTGATCGAGCGTGGCAGGATATCCACAGATGGGCAGGTCGCCTTCGTGGTCGGAAAGCCACAGCTTTTCCATGAGCAGCGGCAGTCCACTGATATGATCGGGGTGCCGGTGCGTGAGGATCAGCCCAGCGACATCCCGAAGCGCACCACCCACCGCTTGCCAGCGCTGAAGTGCGTCCCCGCCGCAATCGACCAGGAGCGAGGCGCTGGGGTGGTCGTCGTCAGAGAATGCGAGCATGGTGGTCGTACGATGCGGATCACTGATGGAGGCACCCGTTCCCAGGAGATGGCAGTATGCAGACATGTGATGCGATTATGCTATACAACAAGCACGAACGTGTCGAATCCAGTTGGGCTGTGCCATCATCACGGGGGCACGTCGGCATAGATCCGAAATCTATTCGCTGTTTGGAGTTGCCGCCACGCCCTGTAAGCATCCACCGGGGGATGGGTACGAGATCGGCGCTGAGATCCTTCCGCTCGGCAGCGTCAGGATGACCGAGAGTAAAGACAATGGCTAAGTATTGTGAGCGCTCTTTCATTACGGGTCATGCTGAACGCAGTGAAGCATCTCAACGCCCACAGTTGAGAAGCGGTGCCACCGAGCCTGCATGGAGACGGCTGCACTTCCACCCATATTGAAGAGAGAAGACAGGCTTGGGTAGCCCAATCACCTGTAGCGTTGATGTTCTGCTTTCTGGTACCTAAGTGACCTCAACAATGGTTTTGGGGATTGCCGGGTGGATTCCCCTCCATCCTACCCTTCCTCCCCCAGGAGGAAGGAACCGTGGAAGGCGTTCCTCAAGTCCCCCTCAGAGGAGGGGGATTTAGGGGGAGGGATTCTGTACAATCATATAGATCAAACCATGGTACATGACAAAACTCACATGCTCCTTCACACACCCAGGTTTTTGTCATTCTGAGGAGCGCAGCGAGGGCCGAAGGTCATGCCTGTTCTGCGAAGGGGCCGCCAGGTCATCCCTTGCGGGAATCTCTTTGAGCCGAGCGGAAACAAGGGCGGATCGCTGTCTCTCTCCGGTCTGATTCCGCCGATTCCGGGGGAGATCCCTCGACTGCGCTCGGGATGACGTGCCGGGGGCGTGGGAATGCCAGTTCTGTGAAGGCTCGCTCAGGTTTTGTCGTGTACTGTGGGCGGGCACCCTATCACCCTGAAATGACTATCTCTAAACATTTGTATATTCAAGACTAACTCCTCAAAATCTAATGTGCTCTCTTTTTTCCTTGCGCTTCTACTAACTGGATAGTACTATTGTACTGCACAATAAAAAGAACCAACCGATCCTGATCGTATGCGACGACGCTCGTTAACCCCGCTGGGGGAAACTGAAATGGAAGTGCTCCACCATGTGTGGGAACTGGACGAAGCCACCGTGGCCGAGGTCCGCGAACGTATTTTGGAGGAGCGCAACGTTGCGTACACCACCATCATGACGGTTATGAAGAACCTGGCGGAGAAGGGCTACCTGCAATATCGCAAGGAAGGCGTCGCGTACGTCTACTCGCCTGCGCGCTCCGCCGATGACGTGCGCCAGAGCCTCCTGGGCGATCTGCTGAAGAAGGTGTTTAACGGCTCGCCGCAATCCCTTGCTCAGGCGCTGGTGCAGCAGGAAGACCTATCGGACAACGACCTTGCCGACATCCGCGCGATGATTGACCAGATGGAAGACGCCGATGATTGACGTATCCAGCATTCTGCTCCTGCTCGATGCGCTTGGTCGCTTCGTGGCAGCAACGGTAGTTGTGCCGCTTGTGGTGTGGACGCTTGCTGCGCTTGTGGTGTTGGGCGTGCTTCGCCTGGTACCCGGTCGCCCGCTCGTGCAGTACTGGATGCGCGTGAGCCTGCTCCTGGCTCTGCCGCTCGGACTCGCGGCGGCGCTGCTCGATCTGGGGTTTTTGCCGGTGGCCGTCGGCTCGATATCCGATGTGCCCTGGCTGGGCCGCACGCTTGCTCCCATCGTAGTGGATGCAGCGTCTACAGATGCGTTGGCGTCCCCGGCGTGGCGCGGACCGTTTGTTGGACTGGGCGCGGGTGCCGTGTGCGCAGGTGGAGGTGCGTTCGTGGCAGGTGCCCGGTTGGCTGCTGATGCCCATGCGCTCCATCGGTTTGGGGCTGCACATCCCCCCAACGCCCCAAGATGGGTGCAAGAGCAGGTGGATGCACAGGCCAAATCGCTGGGCATTAATCGGCGCGTTTCGGTGTGCTGCGCGCCCGACATCGCCGTACCCATGACCGTGGGCGGATGGCATCCGCGCCTGTTTTTGCCAGCCTCGCTCCTTGCGGATAAGCAGGCGCTAACGATGACGCTGACACACGAACTGGTGCATGTGCACCGCTTCGATTATGCCGTGCATGCCCTGGTGCGCATGGTGCGTGCGCTGTTCATTGCCCACCCGCTGGTAGTGCAGTGTGCACGCTCCATTGTCACATACCGCGAGCAGGCCTGCGATGCCGCCGTGCTTGCAACCGACCGGGTGCCGCACAAAGCCTATGCAGCACTTCTGCTTCAGTGGGCACAGCGTACCGCTTCGGCCCCGGCCTCTGCTCTTGGACTTGCCTATTCGTCTTCTACCCTTAAGTCTCGTATTGCTTCTATGACTTCGTTTAACGCAGTACCTCGCTCACACCCAATGATCAGCATCGCCCTAAGCGCGCTCCTGCTCGTGGGCACCTTTACACTAATGGCTTGTGATGACGCCGGGTTGAATACGTCTTCTGAATCCGAATCTGACGACGAGCCCTATACCCAAGTCGACAATCCGCCTGAGTTGGATGGGGGCATGCAGGCGCTCTACAGCGCCATGACGTATCCCGAAATTGCTCAGGAGCACAACCTGGAAGGACGTGTTGTGGTGCAGTTTGTGGTTGATCGCGATGGCTCTCCAAGCGATGTGTCTGTTATTGACACGCCCGAGACGGGAGACGATGTGCCGACTGAAGCGCTCGATGCGCTGGAAGAAGCAGCCATAGCAGCCGTTCAGCAGACAACCTTTGACCCAGGCCGCCACGAGGGCGAACTGGTGGATGTGCAGATGGCGGTGCCGATTCGGTTCCAACTCACGGAATAAGGGCCTGCATGTACCTCCTAACGTCCCGGCATCCAATCCCCGCAATCCGCCCCTGTCTCCCAGCCTGTGCTGGGTGGCGGGGGATTGTCTGTTCGCCTACCGCATGCTGTTTGGCGCATTCGTGGAATCATAGATTGGGAAACCGGGGGTGATCGAAGCAGACGGATCGGTACGCCGTTCTATCCGTTGCGCTGACTGTGCACCTGCACTCTTCAAATTTGCCTGGTAATCTTCCACATAGAGCCCTTATTTCCGAAGCATGCATACTTCTTACCGCGGCAGCCCCATCTGCTGGATACCGACGCTCCTTATACTCGGGATGCTTCTTGTTGTGAGCGTCGGGTGCGGAAGCAGCGCCGACAACGTTGCCTACACCGCCGATAACGCCCCGGTCGTCTACCGCTCCCTGCCCGACAGTGTCACCGTGCATGAGCGCGACCAGATTGGGGAAGGCCCGGAGATCGACGGCGGGCGCGAGGCGGTCGTGCGCATGATCGACTACCCCAGCGATGCGTTCGACGATGGCGTTGAGGGGCAGGTGCTTGTCTCCTTTGTTGTAGGACCCGATGGCTCTATCTACGAACCCGACATCCTGGAATCGGTGGCCCCGTCGCTCGACCGAGAGGCCATGCGCGTCTTGCAGGAAGTGGACTGGACCCCCGGCCACGATGGTGGCGAGCCGGTTTACGTGAAGATGGAACTGCCCGTCCCCTTCCGGCTGGCTGAGCACCAGCCTGCTGATGACGACAATGAAACGCCGGATCAGCCGCAGCCACAACCCCAGCCACAGCCGCAACCGCAACCGCCAGGACGGTAGTGCTCTGTCACACCTGAATGTTAGGGTGCGGAGACTGTGCCAAACTCTGTGTCCTCCCTAAAATCTGTGTCCCCCAAAACCTGTCATGGTGAGCACGCGACGGGCCCAGCCCGGAGCACGCCGAACCATCTCCTCGACGCTCAGCGGGGCTCTAGGCGATTGAACGGCCCTGCCAACCTTGGGGGAGATCTTTATTCACTGCGTTCATCAGTCGCTTCGCTCGTGTCAGGACTCCGCTTCGCTCCGCTCAAGATGACAGCATGCGAACGGGGACCTTACAACCCAAAGATTGACCTGTGACAAAGCACTACTTTTTGAAGCAGATTGTCTTGCCGCATCGTACCGACTCAAAAAGGTGCGTTTTCTGTGCGTCCTTCCCAACTCCATAGCGCGTCACCCAGAATAAAACACAGTTGGAGGGAAAGACCCAACTTCGCCTCCCCACAGCATTCTCGTCCGCTCCCCCCACGCTGCCGCCAGCCCCGTGGTGGCACTTTTGTGGTGCAGTGGCTACCTTACCCGTCCGGTTCGCCATTTGCTCTTGCTCAACCCCCTCTACCGCTATGCAATTCGTTGCGTGGGACATCGAGACCTGCCCGTTTCCTGTCGATTCGTTCTCGGAGGCGCAGCGCTCGCGCTTTGAGGAACGCCTTAACAAGCGGCGCTCCAAACGCCCCGATGAAGACGAAGACGATGCGGCTCGCCTCGTGCGGAGCCTGCACCCGTTGCTCGGATGGGTCTGCTGCATCAGCGCGGTGCGCGGCTCCGTGGGCGCGGCTCCGAATCGCCCCAAAAGCTGGACCGCCGCCTCCCCCGAAGAAGAATCCGAACTGCTGGAGCGCTTCTGGGACGACATTCAGCACATCTCGCGCAACGCGCCGACCATCCGGTGGGTCACCTTCAACGGAAAGAAGTTCGACGTGCCGTTCGTGGAGGCCCGCAGCGTGCATCATGGCGTCACGCCAGTGAACAGCGCCCTGCTCGACACCTATCCCTTCAACGACGCCCCGCATCTTGACCTGATGGGGCTCTGGCCCATGCCCATGCGTCTGCACGAACTGTGCGAGTTGCTCGGCGTCGACTCGCCCAAAGACGAAGGCGACGGTAGCGCCGTGGCCGACCTCGTGGCGGCAGGCGATATCAACAAGGTGGCGCGCTACTGCGAGAAAGACGTGCAGGCCGCCTACGCATGTGCCCAGAAGGTCTGGCCGCTCATTCAGGGACGCAAGTAGTTACGTATCACAGATCACCGAAAACGCGTTCCGACACGCTTCCTCCCTCACTCTGCGTTGCCACACACAATGTGTCGCATCCGTAATGCCTCTCCCTCGGCCCCATGCGGCGGGAACGGCGCGTTGGGCCGTACTTACTACGCCCTGTGCACAGTTATACCAAATTCGGTTGCACCGTTGTGGGATCGCTTCTCTGCACGACACCAGATGTACTTCGTCAGTCGGTCTCGTGTAGGGTGTGGACGGACGAATGGATGAAAGGATGGACGGTATACTCCTCCAACCGTCCACACGTCCATACCTCCATACACCAACGACGCATGCGGAGTTGGTATTACCCGCCTTGTAACGAATCACGTACCATGCGCATCCACCCAGCGTGTCTATGCTGTTGTTGTCTTGAACGGCCAGCGCGTGGCGCGCATGCTGCCTGATGCAACCAATTGTGTTCAGCAGCACCGCACACGCCTCTCTGGCCCTGGCTACGAGAGGCTTTTTCTATGGATACCCTTGCCTGCTATGTCCACTTCTGACCCTTCTTCTCCCGCAACGGATACGCGTCCGGTCCTGCTCGATGCCATCGGCAACACCCCGCTGCTGCCACTGCACCAAATAGGCCGCGACCTGCCCGAGGATGTTACGCTCTGGGCCAAGGCCGAACACCTGAATCCCGGCGGCTCGGTGAAGGACCGCCCTGCCCGCCACATGATCAAAGACGGGCTCCGCACCGGTGCCTACCAGCCGCATCATACCCTGATCGACGCCACCAGTGGCAACACGGGCATTGCCTACGCGATGATTGCAGCAGCGCTGGGCCGCGAGGTAGCGCTGGCCCTGCCCGAAAATGCATCGGAGGAACGCAAGGCCGTGCTTCGAGCCTACGGCGCCAAACTCATCCTTACCGATCCGATGGAAGGCACCGATGGCGCCCAAGCCCGGGTGCGCGAGTTGGTTGACGCTCACCCCGATCGCTACTTCTACCCCGACCAGTACAGCAACGATGCCAACTGGCAGGCCCACTACGACACGACCGCGCCCGAAATCTGGACCCAGACCGACGGGCGCGTTACGCACTTTGTGGCGGGACTCGGCACCACGGGCACCTTTACGGGCGTGGCACGCCGCCTGAAGGAGTACGACGACGTCATCACGTGCATGGCCATGCAGCCGGATACTGCGCTGCACGGACTCGAAGGGCTCAAGCACTTGCCCACCGCCCACACCCCTTCCATCTACGATAGCAGTTTGGCGGATGCCCAGGCCACCTGCTCTACCGAAACCGCCCATGCCATGACCCGGCGCCTGGCTGCCGAAGAAGGGCTCCTTGTGGGGCCCTCGGCAGGTGCGAACGTAGCGACAGCGCTTCGCCACGCCCACACGCTCCGTACCGGACACGTCGTCACCATTCTGTGCGATACCGGCACGCGTTACCTCAGCGACAACTTGTGGTCCGATGACGCATAACCTGCATTTTTCTCAAGCTCCTCGCCTCCTATGATTGCTTCCCCCAACGTCCTGAGCGCCATTCGTACCCACGGCGAAGCAGGCTACCCCGAAGAGATCTGCGGCTTCTTGCTGGGCACCGTGCGCGATGGCACCAACATCGTCACTGCTATCGAGCGCGTCGATAACGAGCAAGACACCAACCGCGAGCGGCGCTACCTCATTCCGCCCAATGCCTTTCGGGAGGCGCAGCGCATGGCCGCCCAGCAGGGTCTCGACATCGTCGGCATCTACCACTCGCATCCCGACCACCCGGCCCAGCCCTCGCAGACCGACCTGGAGCAGGCGACTTTCTCAGGCTACACGTACGCCATCGTTTCCGTGTACGAGGGGGCCGCACGCCACCTGACCGCCTGGCAACTGGCTGCCGACCGCTCGCAATTCAAGGAAGAGACCATCCACACGGAAGCTCCGGCCTGACGAAAGAAATGCGCCCAAAAGTGCCTGGAGCAAGATTGTTGTTCCTAAAACGGCAGATCATCGTCGGGCGGTGCGGTGGAACTGGGGGGAAGCGATGTCTGATCTGTGGATGCGGGGAGCGCCTCGGGCGCATCAGATTCCGGGCGGTCGGATTCCGGCAGTTCGGCATCAGGTGAGGCTTCTACCAGCTCCACCGGCTCCAGAATCGACTCGGGGATGTCTTCCAGAAAGCGGCTGGGCGAGGCCATCGTATCCCCATAGTACCGATGCGTTTGCAGCATGGGGTACGAGATGAAGAGGTTCTCCTCGGCCCGTGTTACAGCCACGTAGAGCAGGCGCAGCTCCTCATCGAGTCCGCCGGGTTCGTCGAGGGCGTACTGCGAGGGCAGCGTGCCGTCGAGCGCGTGGATGAGAAATACGCTGTGGAATTCGAGGCCCTTTGCGGAGTGGATGGTGGAGAGCACGAGCGGAGCCTCGTCATCAGTCGTGCCCTCTTGGTCGAGCGTTGAAAGCTCAATCGGGTCGAGCGTGAGATCGGCCAGGAAGCGCTGGCGGCTGTCGTAGCGGGCGGCGAGCGGAGCCAGATGCTCCAGATCCGATTCGCGCTTGGGGTAATCCTCGGGATACGCTTGTTCGAAGAGCGGTCGGTAGTAGGTGAGCACCGCGTCCATCTGCTCGGTAAGCGGCTGCTCGTTGGGGCGGATGCTGCGGAGCGTGTTCAGCAGCTGGGTGAGCGTATCGAGATAGCGCTGCGCGAAGGGGCCGTGCTCGTCGACAACGAAGGCGCTGTGATCCTCGGCGGTGAGCCAGTCGATGAGGTCTTGCGCGGTCTTCGGGCCGATGCCATGAATCAACTGCAAGATGCGATTCCAGGCCGCCGCGTCATCGGGATTCTCGGCCACACGCAGATGCGCCAGTACATCTTTGATGTGCGCGGCCTCGCTCAGTTTGGTGCCGCCGTACTTCACGTACGGAATGTTGCGCTTGCCCAGTTCAATCTCAACGTCGTAGCTGTTGTGGCTGCTGCGAAAGAGCACCGCCTGGTCGCGAAGCGGCACGCCTTGCTCGCGAAGCTGCGCCACCATCTGCCCGACAAAGCGCGCCTCCATCGCGGTGTCGGCGGCAGGCACAATTGCAGGCAGGTCTCCCGTGTCGCCATCTGAGAAGAGCGTCTTGTCGTACGAGCGGTTGGCGTGGTCAATGAGATGATTTGCCAGGTCCAGGATCGGTTGTTTGGAGCGGTAGTTTTGCTCCAGCTTCAGCACGCGGGCGTTGTCATATTGCTTGGGGAAGCGAAAGATGTTGCGGAAGTCGGCCCCGCGAAATCGGTAGATGCTCTGCGCGTCGTCGCCCACGGCGGTGACGTTGCCGTGGACCGCGGTAAACTGCTGTACAAGATCGGCCTGTACGGCGTTGGTATCCTGGTATTCGTCGACGAGCACATGGCGACAGCGCGCAGCCACCTGCTGACGGACGGTGTCATTTTGCGACAGCAGTTCGTGGGTGCGTCGCAGAAGGTCGTCGAAGTCGAGCATGTGGTGCTCGGCTTTGTACGTGCGGTAGGTTTCTTGCAGTTCGCGCAGGTCGTCGTGCAGATGCGTAAACTGCGGGTAGCGGTCGTTCAGTACCTCCGACAGCGAGCGGTCGCGGTTCACCGTGTCGGAGAACATGGATTGCAGCGTGCCCTTGTTGGGGAAGCGCTCGGCCCGATCGGGGTAGCCGCCGCGGGTGCGCAGCATAGAGAGCACATCGGCAGCGTCGGCGGCGTCGAGGATCGTGAAGTCGGGCGAGAGGTTGAGCGCTGGGGCGTGCGTGCGCAGCAGCTGCATGCAGAAGCTGTGGAAGGTGCCACCACGCACGCGCTCGCAGCGTCCGTCGAGGAGCGAAGCGGCGCGCGTCATCATATCGCGGGCGGCGCGGCGCGTGAAGGTGAGCAGCACGATGGAGCGCGGGTCGAGTCCGGTTTCCACCAGATACGAGAGCCGGTAGACGAGTGTGCGCGTTTTGCCGGTGCCTGCGCCCGCCACAATGAGCAGCGCACCAGGGTCGGCGGTGGCGGCGGCGTACTGCTGATCGTTCAGTTCGGCCCGGTAGTCGACGGTGAGGTTCTCGGGCGCGGTTCCGGAGCCGGTGGGTTCAAGCGTAATGCGACGAGCCATAAGCGTAGCGAAGAACCAAGGGCGGCAGAACAGGGCGAACTGGAACGCATGTCTGGTGGGGCGATTGCCTTAACTTAAGCCCGCGCATGGGTGATCCCGATGCGCAGCCGCCTGCCTGCCGGAAATCCGGACGATCTGCTGGCGCAGGCATGATGCGTGGCTTTTTCCCTACCTAAACCGGTCCTGGAACTTGCCTGCAGGGCCTGCCAATCCCAAATGTGGTGAGGGATTGAGACATGGGGCTGTAGGGGATTGGGCTGGGAAGCCGTTCGCTCCACGATCCCTTCGAGAAAAATAGACCGGGAGCGGTGGACATTGCAGGGTGCTTTGTTGTACGTTATGACGGACGTACACTTCGGCACAGTTGTATCGAGTGAAGCGGGGTTCTATGGGAAAAGTCATCGCGGTTGCGAATCAGAAAGGCGGAGTCGGCAAAACGACGTCGGCCATTAACCTGGCGGCGTCGCTGGCGGCGACTGAGTACTCGACATTGCTGCTTGACATTGACCCGCAGGCCAACTGCACCTCGGGCATTGGCGTAGCCCCGAAGGATATCAACGCATCGATCTACGAGGCGCTGACTGGGCAGGTGGATCCGGAGGATACGGTGGTTACCACCGATATTCCGTTTCTGGACCTGATGCCGAGTCACATCAATCTGGTGGGGGCTGAGATTGAGATGATTGAGGTAGATGAGCGTGAGCGCATCCTGTCGAAGGTGCTTGAGCGGTTGCGCCGCACCTACGATTTTGTGGTGATTGACTGCCCGCCCTCGCTGGGATTGCTTACGTTGAACTCGCTTACTGCGGCCAACTCGGTGCTCATTCCGGTGCAGGCCGAGTATTTTGCACTGGAGGGTCTGGGGCAGTTGCTGAATACCATTAAGATTGTACGCAAGCACCTGAATCCGGAGTTGGAAATGGAGGGCGTGCTGCTTACGATGTTCGACACCCGGCTGCGGCTCTCGAACCAGGTGGCTAAGGAGGTGCGCCGCTACTTTGGCGATCAGGTGTTCGACACGATTGTACAGCGCAATGTGCGATTGTCGGAAGCCCCAAGCTTTGGCAAGCCTGTGATCTTGTACGATGCGTCGAGCAAAGGTGCACGCAACTACATGGCGCTGGCCCGCGAGATCGTGGAGGCCAATGCCGACGCCTTAGGCACCTCGGACGCGGCGGAGTCATCGTCGAACGAGACGGCCTCCGATGAGGCGTCGGGCCCCTCGGATAACAGTCCGGCCCCGCCCTCCACAGACGGAGTGCCCACGCCGGATCCCGAGGAGCGTGCGCGAGCCCGCCGCCCGTCTACCCCGGCGAATGGCTTCTCCCTCTCAAACTCCTGATGTGTACTTGTTTCGTGCAGGATGCGCAGCCTACCGCGTTGTGCCCCTGTCTTTCTGGCTCCTATCTTTCCGGTTGATACCGACCTGTTTCTTATGGCTAACAAATCTGCACTTGGGCGCGGACTGAACGCGCTTCTGCCGGCTGACGGTGACGACGACGGCGACGAGCGCGACGGTACCGTGCGCAAGAGCCAATTGTACCAGTTCGAAAGCGACGAAGAGCGCATGGTGGGCCGCGTGGCCGAGGTCGCCATCGACGCGATTCGCCCAAATCGCTACCAGCCGCGTGAGTCGTTTGATGAAGAGTCGCTCGACGAACTGGCCGACTCGATTGAACAGATGGGCATCATTCAGCCCATTACGGTGCGTGCGCTGGGCAACGGCGAGTTCGAGATCATCTCGGGCGAGCGCCGCTGGCGAGCCGCACGCCGCACCAGCCTGACGCATTTGCCGTCGTTCGTGCGCCGTGCCGACTCGGAGCAGATGCTGGAGATGGCGCTGGTCGAGAACGTGCAGCGCGAAGATCTGAATCCGATTGAGGTGGCCCTGGGCTACCACCGCCTGATGAGCGAAGTCGGTCTCACGCAGGCAGAAGTCGCCGAGAAGGTGGGGAAGAGCCGCGCCTCGGTGGCCAACTCGCTCCGGCTGCTGCGCCTGCCGCCGGTCGTGCAGGCGGCCCTGCGCGATGGCGAGGTAGCAATGGGCCATGCTCGTGCGCTTGTTACCATTGACGACCTGGAGGCGCAGGAGGAACTGCTGAACACCATTATTGAGGAGAACCTGTCGGTACGCGACGTGGAAGAACGGGCGCGCAACTGGCACGCCGCTCAGGAGGCCGATGAAGAGGACGACGATAGCACTGAAGATGCAACGTCAAGCGCCGATGCACGTCCGAACCGTACCGAGTTGCAGCTCAACGACTATCGAAAGCGGCTGCGCTCTCGTCTAAGCACACAGGTGCGCATCCATCATAACGACAAAGACAGCGAGGGCCGTATCGAGATTGCGTACTACTCTGAAGAAGATCTGGAACGGTTGCTTGAACTGTTGGATGCGTGAGGCACTCGACGTGTGCGTGTATCTCCGAATCCGCTATCAGCACCATGCTTTTTGCACTATGCCGCTGGCGTCGGCTTTGGGGAGCGCTGCTGGGCATCGTACTTGCTGGGGTTGTGCTGGCCGGCCTGACGGTGCCCCTTGCGCATGCGCAGCCCGATAGCGTGCGTACCGAGCGGTTGCGTGCACAAGGCTATCCCGAAAACCACACGCCCCGGCGGGCGCTGTGGCGGGCGGCGGCGCTCCCGGGTTGGGGACAGGTCTACAACCGGCAGTATATCAAGCTTCCATTTGTGTATGCAGGGTTAGGAGGTATCGTGTACAACGCTGTGCGCAACCAGAACCGGTACCGGCTGTACCGGCGTGCCAATCAGTTTGCTGTGGGCCGAAGCGAAGCCGATGAGAACGGAGGCAGCAACCGGTTTGCACAGTACGAGTCGCAGTACAACGAGGTGCTCAACGAGATTGGGGCTGGGGCCTCTGCCTCTCTCATTCGCCAGCAGCGCGACGCCTACCAGCGCCAACGCAACCTCATGGTTATTGGCACCGGCGTGTTCTATGCGCTGACAATTGTAGATGCCTACGTAAGCGCCCACTTGCTTACGTTCGACGTGGGAGAAGACCTGTCTATTCAAGTGCATCCCACCTGGCAGCCCGCGCCAACAGGCACCCAGGCAGGCGTGCAGGCCACCTGGCGCATTGGACGCTAACGCGTATGCCCAGAGGCAATGTCGTCCATTGCGACGAATGTGGGGAGCGGATGCCCCTCTGACATCTCCCAGAGGCCTCTTATTCTGCAGAGGCCTCTTATACCATCTGCGCAGAATCGTCATGCAGATATTTAACAACTGACCTGTTCACGTTTTCACGGTACCCGACGCAAAATGACGGGCTCCTGAACAAACACATGGAGCCGCCTTCCCGAAGGATGGATCCCGGATCAGCGATGCCAGGGGCACCTTGTCCGGGATGACACATTGGTACGTAGTGCTGAACGTTGTGTTATACGCAATGCCCCACTCAGGTGTCATCCTGGACGCAGTGAGCTTGCGAACGGAGATCCA
>NZ_JAWOAR010000053.1:0-26540 GCF_046498435.1 Longimonas sp.
CAAAAGGATGGGTTCAGATGAATGGTTTCCCCTCCATCCTACCCTTCCTCCCCGGGGAGGAAGGGTAGGATGGAGGGGAAACCATTCATCTGAACCCATCCTTTTGGGGGGGACATGCCCCTATGAAGAGTCGTATGACTTTTGTCGTGTACTGTAGGCGACGGCTCCTTTGTCGTTTCACCCTTTTTAACCGATCCTGAACAGGGGTAGACTTGCAATCTTACCTTATTTTGATTAGGTCTAAATAGTCACAGGTAAAATATATGTGGCGTCCTGCAAACCCACGCGGCCTGCAAACTTCTACGAACGCCCCAGAGCGGTATGCGCTCTTTTCGGATTCACGTGTTAATGCTGTTTTGCACAGCCAGCGTAGCCGCTGCGCTGGGCCCTTTTGAGAGTGCGGCACAGCCGTTTGTCATTGAAGGCCACGTGACAGACACAAACGAGCAGCCCCTGATTCAAGCTACGCTGCACGTACAGGCGCTGGATGCTTACGCCGTCACGGATGAAAACGGGCAGTACCAGATAGAACTGGACGGGCTGCCTGCCGACCGCACTGTCGAGATAAACGTGCGTTACGTGGGCATGCGGTCGGAAACGCGCATCGTGTCGTTTCCAGACGACAGCACACGCGTTACTGAGCATGTCGTCATGCAACCTCGGGATCTCTACATGTCCGAGGTTACAGTAACAGCAGAACGAGGCGGCAACCGGGCCTCCAACTCCACATACCGAATCGGACGCGAGGCCATTGAGCAGTCACAGGCGAGCAGCCTGGGCGAGTTGCTTCAGCTTATTCCAGGCCAACGCGTGCAGAACGCACCGCTGCAGAGCGCGCAGACGATCAACTTTCGATCGCAGTTCGCCGCCGAAGCAGGAGCCGACGAGCCGTTCAGCCGCAACAACGCGTTCGGCATTGGCATCTACGTGAACGACCAGCCGCTGAACAACAATGCCAATATGCAGGGCCTGAACCCGATTTCGAGCAGTGCGGGGTCGGGCGCAACAGGACGTGGGTTTGAGGCGCTCGGTGGTACGAACCGCTTCAATGAGAATACCTACGACGAGGGGGAAACGCCCGGCGGTGGGTTCGACCTGCGTGAGATTCCAGTGGGCAATATCGAAGAGGTGGAGGTCGTGCAGGGCGTCTCTTCGGCCAAGTATGGCGATATTACCGAAGGGGCCATCCACGTGGAGACCGTAGCCGGACGGTCGCCCTTGAACCTGAACCTGCGCCACACCGGCGGCAACACCAATGTATCCGCCGACAGGGGATTTCGGCTTTCCAACAGCCATGCTCTTAACGTGAGCGCCGACTACCTCTACAGCAATGCCGACCCACGCGACCGCATCAAGTCGTACAACCGGATCGGCGGGTCGCTTTTGTGGACGGGCTACTTTGGCACGCGTAATCGCATTCAGAACACCATGCGCGTGTCGTATCGCACCACGCTCGACGACTTTCAGGTGGATCCGGATTTGGGTACCGCAAAGCGAGTGTACTACCGGAATCGCCGCTTCTCGGCATCAAACCGGCTCCGCATTAGTCAGGATACGCCACTTTTCGATCGCATCACAGTGAACGCCGGAATTACAGCAGGATCCAGCGTATCTCACCAAGACCGGTTTGTGAATCCCGGCGTTCAGCCAGTCACCGGATCCAAAGAAGAGGGCGCACACACCGGCACGTATCATCCGGCGAATTACCGCACGACGCGCGAGATTCGCGGGCAGCCGCTCTCGGTGAACCTGCGGCTCGACATCGACCGCTCGTTCGCGTATGGCGAATGGGCGCACACGGTGACGTACGGCGCGACCTCCAGCCTGGAGGCCAACTACGGCGAAGGACGTGTGCTGAATCCGCTGCGTCCGCTCACGTTTTCGGGCGGAAGCGGAGCCGAGCGCCCCGAGTCGTACGAGGAGATGGAGCCGCAGCTCTGGCAGGCGGGCGGCTACGTCGAAAATGCGGTCGAAGGGCCGTTGTGGGGACGTACGCTGCGGGCCTCGATTGGCTTGCGCACTGATGTGCAGAATCAGCGGGCCAGCTATTCGCCGCGCCTCAACATGCGTTACGATGTGTCCGAGACGATTTCGCTAAACGGCGGGTACGGCATTCAGGTGAAGGCCCCCGGCCTCATCCATCTGTATCCTGGCACGGATTACCAGGACTACCCGCTGCTCAACTACTACACTGGCAGTCTGCGAGAGAGCGTGTACCAGGTCTATACGCGCACCCGCACCAATCTGACCCAGGAACTGGGACCTACGACGTCGTATCGCCGCGAAATTGGTGCTGCATACAACCACAAGGGCTTCACCATCAACGCCACGCTGTTCTACAACACCACCAAAGACGGCTTCTCAACCCGCGTAGAGCCCGACATCCTGGAACTGCCCGAGTATGAAGTCACGGGCTTCAACGAGGACGGCAGCCCGCAGGTCGCCGAAACGGGCACCGACCGCGTGCTCACCACGCAGGGCTTCGTGACCAACTCGCTGCGCACGAGCAATTGGGGCGTAGAACTGACCGGCAATACCCCGCGCATCGAAGCTATACAGACCACGCTCAACTTTAGTGTGGCGTTCTACAACAGCTACTACTTCGACAACTCCGAAAACATCGACCTGACGCGGCGCGGTGAGGTACAGCCTTCCGACGACATCTTGTACGGCATCTACCCGCCCAGCGAGCGGCGCAGCGGACGCATCAACGCGCTGGTTACGTCGACCCACCACTTTTCAGAACTGGGCTTTATCCTGAATCTGAAGTCGGAAGCCTTTCTCTACAATTACACGCAGCGCCTGGGCAGCAGCAACCGCCCGCTCGCTTACATCAACGGCGACCTGGAGCGGGCCGAGATTGCCCCGGAAGAGCAGACCGACCCGCGCTTCGACGTGCTCGACCGCGATCCGGTGGAGGGCTCGTTCAGCCGCGACCCACGCTTTGTGTACTTCAACGTTCACCTGAACCTGAGCAAAGAACTGGGCGACGCCGCGCGCCTCTCCTTCTTTGCCAACAACTTTTTGAACATCCGGCCCGAGGCGACAAGCCCCGATGGCCAATCCGTACGCACGCTCAACGAACCGCCCTATTTTGGGATGAGCCTTGCGCTCACGCTGTAGCCGGCGTATCCGCACATAGTTTTTTGTTATTCTGTTTCTCTCCGCATTCTGACATGACCAACCGTTTACCATTTTCGTGCTCTGCTTTCGTGCTTCTGGTATGCAGCAGTCTGCTGCTTGCGGCTTGCGACTCGCCCACGGGCGTGGAGCCGGTCGATGTTGAACTGGAGGTGCGCTTCAGCCAGGAATACGGCGGCGAACCTGCCACGGGCGCCGAAGTCACCCTCATCAATGTCGAATCACAAGAATCGTACGACGACACCGTCAACGACAACGGGCTGATCTCTTTCCAGGATCTGCCTGCAGGCAGTTACGACGTTGAGGCTTCCCTAACGTACACTTCCAGCGAGTTTCAAGACCGCTTTGGCACCTTGCCCGAGAGCGACGAGGTCTCGTTCAATGCCTCGCAGCGCACCGTGCAGATTGCCGAAGGGGTAGAGCTGCCCGCCCTTGAGCTGACGGCCGGCTCGTTTGGCAACCTCGTCTTTAAGCAAGTCTACTACGCCGGGTCGGACCCGCTGGAGGGCGCGCTCTTCCGCGACCAGTTCATCGAGATCCACAACAACTCCAGTGAGACAGAATACCTCGACGGACTCTACATCATGAGTGCCTACGGGAATAACAACCCGGACCGCGATGAATTCGTACAGCCGAATGGCCAGTTCGACTGGAATCAGTCCATTGGCATGCCGTCTACCATCGACGCAAACGAAGATTACATCTACACGCGCTGGCTCTACCAGATTCCGGGCAGCGGCCAAGAGTATCCGCTGGAGCCGGGCGAGAGCGTGGTCATCGCCCAGACCGCCGTCAACCACAAGGCCCCCTTTGAAGGCAACGACGGCGACGTCATTGAGGTGGAGGATCCATCGCTCACTGTGGACCTGAGCGATGCCGACTTTGAGGTGTACCTTGGCGACGAACTCGATCGCCCCCTCGCGTCGGATCTCGACAACCCAAGCGTGCCCAACATGATTCCGTACTATATCTTCGGTACCGATCTCATTATGGATACGAGTGGCCGCGCCGGGTATGCCATGTTCCGTTCCGACACACCGGCCGATGAACTGCCGCGCTACCCCTCGCCCATCAGCCGCGAAATTCGTGACAACACGACCACCTACATTCAGGTGCCCACCGATCTGGTGATCGACGCGGTGCAGGTACAGCCTGCGCCCAACGACCAGGTCCCGCCGGACCTGCAGGACGCCCTTGACGCTGGCTTTGCCTTTGTGCCTGGCGGGCGCTTCTCGTCCAACTCGATTATCCGCAAAGAAGGGCGGCAGCTTGGCGATCGCACGGTGCTGCAAGACACCAATAACTCCAGCGACGACTTCACCTCGCTGGACCGCGCCGAGCCGCGCATCGATGCCCCACAGAACTGATGCGTTATTTCTTCTGCACATGTGGCATCTGGCTTGTGCTGGCCGGGTGGGCTGTGCTTGGCCCGACCTTGGGTCAGGCACAGTCCACCACGGGCCCCCACCGCCTCCTGCAAAGCGCGCCGGATGCTGTCTTCGACCGCCTGGCCACGCTACCGCTGCGTCCGTATCTGCTGGATACAACGCGCGGACGCACCACGCTGGGCGGATCGCGGCGTACGGGGGCGTTCCGCTCCGCGCAGATGCCTGCCACACGCCACGGCATCCAGTTTCAGTCGCACGGCGCCACGCGGTTTCGAGGGCTGCACGTGGAGGGGGCCTTTGCCTATCGCAAGGAGTTGGAGCAGTCGCTGGGCTGGAAGCTCTCTCGCACCGTGGCCGATGTGCCGTACTACTTCGCGAATATCGAACCCGGCGACTGGGACAACGACCGTTATCATGTGCGCTTCAATGCCGCACGTCCGCTTCCCGGTGCCGAGCGCATTGTGTTGGGCCTCGGCGCTGATTATGCGCTCGAACAGCATGCCCGGTACAACGATCCGCGCCCCATCATCCGCTACTACGACCTGTTCGTAGAAGGCCAGCTTGGCATCCACCTGACTAATTCGCAGCTGCTCTCGGCCTATGCAGGCTGGGGCAACGCAACCGAAGATGCCTCGGTGCGCAACTACGACGAATCGAACGATAGCTTCGGTGCACGGCGCTATAACATCTTCACTGTGGCGGGCTGGGGCAGCTACCGGCGGCAGCAACGATTTCGCTACGAGCGTCCGGTGTCGCGCTACGCCGTGGGCGGAAGTTACTTCATCGAGCGCGATGCATGGCGCCTCAATAACGAGCTCACGTATACCCACGCCGCCATGGAGTTCGACCGTGTGGGCACCTCCGGCGGGCAGCGCACCGAAGATCGCATTGGCACGTACACGCACCGCACCGTTGAAAATCGGCTGTTTGCGGACCGTCCCGGCTCCGCGCGTCCACAGCAACTATTCGTGCGCACGACCTACCACGATGGCTACGACACGAACCAGCTGTTCGGCGGGAGCAACTACTTCTTTCAGCATCTGGATCAGCAGGTCCGATACCGGCACGGCATCGTGGGCACGTGGCTTCAGGTAGAGGGCGGTGCAAGATTTGAGTGGATGCAGAAGGAGGATCGTAACGCCTCGCATCGATACGACATGCAGCGCGTAGAAGCCGACCTGGGCACCTATGCCACGTTTAGCGGACCCTGGCTCACCTACACGGTAGGCGCACGTGGCGGATACCGCTACCACCCGCAGTCGGCAATCAACGTCGGCCCCGACCGCGCCAACGTGTTCACTGAGTGGGTCGTGTATCCAGAGTACCTCTACCGCACAACCGATCTGGCCTACAGCACAGTAGCGTTGAAACTGGAGCGCACGGTGCAGAATGTGCGCGCTGGTGTGCAGATCGGAGCGCGGGTCGATGTGCCCACCGTTGTTCCAGATCCTCCGGCGGCTCAAACGGTGCAGCACCGGCCCGAGGGCACCCGCTACCAGGCGTTCTTCCGTCTCACGTTTTCGGATTCGTAATGCATCGTGCGTTAACCATCGGTCTTTCGCTGACCCCGCTGCTTCTGCTGCTTGTGATTGGGTCGGGCGTGCTGGATGACGAGGCCTCCTCGCCCCACCCCGATTACGATGCATTGCGCACACAGTACAGCGCCGACCCGGCGGACTGGCCCGCTCCGGAGGTCGCCGACTCCATTGACTGGGAGCCGCTGGGCCCGCTGCCCGACCCACCTGTGCGCGGCATAGACAGCCTGGACGCCGTTGTGGAACTGGGCAAAACGCTGTTCTTCGATCCGCGCCTGTCGTCGTCGGATCAGATCTCGTGCGCGTCGTGTCATGATCCGGAGTGGTCGTGGGGCAACGCGCGCTCGGTGGGCATTGGGCATGACCATCAGGAGGGCCGTCGCAATGTGCCGTCACTGGCGAACATCTGGGCCATGGAAACACTGCTCTGGGATGGGCGCGCCAGCACGCTTGAGGAGCACGCCGTGCATCCCATCGAAGACCCGACCGAGATGAACATGGATCTGGAGGCTCTGCCTGCCAAGCTCGAAGCCATCGAGGGCTATGCCCCGCTCTTTGCTGAGAGTTTTGGCGATGCGACGGTTACTATCGAGCGCATCACCCGGGCACTGGCGCAGTTTCAGCGCACTATCAAATCGCGCACGAGCGACTTCGACCGCTTTTTGAACGGGCGTTCCGACGCGCTCTCGGATGAGGCACTGCACGGGCTGCACCTCTTCCGTACCAAAGGCAGTTGCATGAGCTGCCACCACGGTCCCCGCTTCACCGACGAGAAGTTCCACAATCTGGGTCTACACTTCTATGGGCGCTCAATCGAAGACCTCGGCCGCTACGACGTGACGGGCAACCCCGACGACATGGGCCGCTTCCGCACGCCCAGTCTGCGCGACGTAGCCCACACCGGTCCGTGGATGCACAACGGCATGGTAGATGAACTTTCGGGCGTGCTGGTGATGTACAACAACGGCATGGTCCGCCCGCGCCCCAACGACGCCGTAAAAGACGAGCCGCATTTCCCTGAAACGTCGCCGCTACTTGAGGAACTGGACCTGACCGACGACGAACTCAGCGCGCTGGAGGCCTTTCTGGAATCTATATCGGCCCCTCCGTTCCGCAGGCAACGCCCTGAGCTACCGCAGTAGGTACTGGGACTACGCCATACTCTGTTCTCGCTCCACACGCTCTATGAACGCACGTAGCAACGCGTTCACCGCATCAGGACGCTCAACGGGGAGGGCGTGCCGCGCATCCGCAACAACGGCAAGCTGGGCATTCGGCATGGCGCGCACATGTTGTTGTTTGGCGGATGCAGGGGTGTAGTCGTCGTCTGCGGTGACCACCAGCACCGGATGCTGGATGGTGGGCAACTGGTTTTCCACGCTCCACCCCACGAGTCCATCGATCGAAGCCAGATACGCCTCCTTGTTGTTTTCGGCCCATCGCTCGATGAACTGCCTACGCAGCTCCTGCTGGTCGGACTTGATGAACAGCTTACGCGCCAAGAGGCGCCCCACCCGGCGCATGCCGAGCGCCTGTACAGCCCCGCGCCGCGACCAGTAGAAGGCGTAATCGCCAAGGCCGTTGAGTTGCACGCCAGGCACGCTGTTTATGATTGTGCCACTCCGCACCACCTCGGGCGTGTGGACAAGCAGTTCGTACGTAATCATACCGCCCATCGACAGGCCCACCAGATGGGCAGGCGAGGCGTCGATTTTGCGCAGCCAGACGGCCACATCGCGAGCCATCTGCGCAATGCTGTACGGCCCTTCGGGCGTGCTGGTGTGACCATGCCCGCGCAGGTCGCACGTCAGCACGCGAAAGTCGGATGCAAGGGCCTCAACCTGCGGCGCCCAGTCGCGTCCGCTCGACCCCAGGCCATGAATGAATACCAGCGGTGGTGCATCGCGCTCGGTGTCGGTGTAGTGCAGCGCAATGTCGTCGACAGCAAGTGTAGGCATGGCGGTTAGACAGCAAACAAGGGCATCGACACGGTACAGCAGATGCGCCTCACGAAGAGGCGATTCCACAACGCGCTTACAGACCGCTTCGGAGCGGTGCCTGGCGCTGTGTACTACGGCTGGGAGTGTGTCTGTGCTATGCGCGGCGTTGTACGCTGCACATCGCGCGCGTACTGCAAACGCTGACTGGGCGTATACAACGAGTCGCTGCCGTCCAGCGATGCGAGAATGGTTGTACCCGCCTGGAGCAACGAGTCGCTCTGTGCTGCTCCTTCTTGTTGTTGGGCAATCAGCGCCCCGTAGTGCACATTGGCCAGCCCCCGCTCTAACGACGAGTCGGGGTGGATGTCCTGCACCGTCTGAAAAGCATCGTCAATACGAGACTGGCTAACAGCCTCATCACGGAGTGTACTGCGTGCGTATCCAAGATCGATTTGGGTACGCACCACAAACGAGTGGTCGGAGTCCAGCGTAGTTTTAAAGATGCGAAGCGCCTCCTGAAACGCTGTTCGTGCCTCAGGTACCCGATTCGTGTACAAGTAAAGCATACCCATTTCACGCAGCGTCATAGCCGTACCAGTATGCGGATTCTCATGCAAGGCCCGGCGCACCGATAGCGTTTTCTGAAAGAGCGAGTCGGCCTCCTGAAAATCGCCCTGATCTCGCACAGCCATAGCCAAGTTATTTAGGGTGAGGGCGACCGTTTCGTGTTCGGTACCATAGATTTCGCGACGCATCTGCAACGCCTCATCCAGCAGCTCCTTGGCTGCTTGAAAGCGGCCCTGGTTCATGTAGAGCGCCCCCAGACTGCTCAGGCTCATCGCCAACTGCGGATGCGGGGTCTCCAGCGCAGCGCGTTGTCCACGAATAGCCTGCCGGTACCGCTCTTCGGCAGCGGCATAGTCCCCCAAGTTATGCAAAGTGAGGCCGGCACGCTTTACGCTCTCCAGCGTTTCGGGGTGATTCGGCCCCAGCGCGGTTCGGCGCAGCTGAACGTTGTCGCGATGGAGCGCCAGGGCCTGGTCATACTCCCCCTGGCGCCGCAACACATAGGCCAGCCGATGCTGGGTGCGGGCTCGGTCGAGCAGCCGTGCGTCGCCTAACTGATTCCAGATGCCCAGCGACTGGCGCAAGGCGGCTTCGGCCTCCTCAAAGTCGTCGTTTGCAGCCAGTAGCGCACCTTTCTGTTTCAACCCCTCGGCCCGCTCTGGATGATTGAGCGGCAGGTGGCGGCTTTGCAGTTCGAGCGCGCGCTCAATGAGCGGACGCGCATCGTCGTATTCGCCCACCCGCCGATACACGCGGCCCAGCGCCAGCCGCACCTGTGCTTCCACTTCGGGCTGTCCGTCGATATGCTCCACGCGTGCCAGACCATGGTTTAGCAGGTCGCGCGGCGTGATGGCTCCGCCCCGCGCTTCCGCCGGATCGCCCATTTCGATGAGATCAACCATGAATGATGTGACGGCCTCTGCCGTTTCGGCATGACGCTCTGCTGTCGTGCGCTCGGTAGAAAGACGATGCACATGAAAGAGGCTCAATCCTACAAACAGGAGCACCCCCCCTGCCGCCGCCATAACGGCGGACCGGTTGCGCTGCACGAACTTACGCATGCGGTACCACCACGTTACGGGCCGGGCCTGCACCGGATGGTCGTTCAGGTAGCGGGTTAAATCGGCAGCAAACTCCTGCGCCGACCGGTAGCGGCGCGTTGGCTCCCTGCGCAATGCCTTCAGCACCACGGTGTCCAGGTCCGTTGTCAGGGATGTACCCGGGTCGTCTGTCCACGTAGGCGGTTCAGATGCCGA
The DNA here is from genome assembly GCF_046498435.1 of Longimonas sp. Lineage (NCBI taxonomy): Bacteria > Pseudomonadati > Rhodothermota > Rhodothermia > Rhodothermales > Salisaetaceae > Longimonas > Longimonas sp. The sequence continues at coordinate 9,828 of NZ_JAWOAR010000053.1, forward strand.
CCGGACTGCCGAGGAGGGCGGTGGAGGTGCTGTGTCAAGAATGGCTTCTTGAACCGACGTATCGGAATTACGAAACGGGTGCGTACCTGTGAGTATGTGATACGCCAACACACCCAGCTGGTAGATGTCGGTCGCAGTGGTAATGGTGCCGCCCTTAATCTGCTCAGGAGCCGCGTAGGCGGGCGTCATAGGGCACTCGCCTGTGCGCGTCAGGGCCTGCGATGTGTCGTGGGGAGTAGGATGGATGAGCTTGGCAATGCCAAAATCAAGCAGTTTTACCGTGCCTGACTCTGTAACCAGGATGTTGTCGGGTTTGAGGTCGCGGTGCACCACCAGGTTCTGATGCGCATGCTGCAAAGCTTCGCAGACGGTGCGCAGGAGCTTCAAGCGGCCTTTCAGCGAGCATTCATGCGCCGCGCAGTAGTCGGTAAGCGGCACCCCGTCTACATACTCCATGACCAAGTACGGATGCCCCGCCTCTGTGAGGCCGCCATCGAGCAGACGTGCAATGTTGGGATGATTCAGCCGCGCAAGGATCTGGCGCTCGGCCTGAAAGCGCGCCACGCGATGATCCGTCTCGAAATAGCGTGGCAATAGCTTAATTGCCACATGTTGTTTGTAGTGCCCATCGGCTCGTTCGGCGCGATACACGACACTCATGCCCCCCGTGCCGATGCGTTCAATAAGCCGGTACGGCCCCACATACGAATCAGCTTTATCCTCATGGGGCAAGACTACATTAGACAGCGTCTCGTCGCCCAGTAATGAACGCGTGGCTGCTGCACCTCCTTGATCCAGAAAATCTATAGTCTGCTCACTGGCACGGAGCATCGCCTCCACTTCGGCGCGCAAGTCCGGGTCGTTGCATACCTCGTTGAGAAACGATGCTCGCTCCTCACATGGTCGCTGTAGAACAAGGTCCAACAGCTCCATCGCACGCGTCCACTGTTCCGTGTCTATATGCTCAATGCTCATAGCATGATGCTGCCCTCTCTAAAACAACCAGTGCACTGAGGCCCCCTGTATTGTTTAGAGATGATTTAGAGGGTTTAACGAAACGCGACTTCAACATTTTTGCATATTCACGACATATTTAGTATACCAGGGATCCTCCTTACTGTCAACCCCGCTCCAGCACGAAACGCAAAAAGACGCTTTCTGAAAAGAACGGGGCGTACGATTCAAGGCGGTCTGCGCCTACACCTAAAACTGGACTCCCAGGGCCACACTCATCCCCCGATTCTGAAGCGAATCGCCTGCGGGCTCTTTCATAAGTTCGGTGAGCCCTCGGTGGTAGCGAGCATCGACCGTGATCGTCTGGTAATTGATGTTGATGTCGAGCCCTGCTCCCACCACAGCACTGATCTCTGTGCGACGTATCTGGTCGCGCAACGAGGGCGCTTCTGGAGATGGTTGGTCTGCTGTTCGCTTGGCGCTCATGTTGAATCCGACCGCAGGTCCCGCAAGCACGCGTCCGGCGATCCCATCCCCAATAGGCCATCGTGTGCCTACCATTAGCGGAAACTCTATATAGTTCATCTTCATGGTAACGGTGGTCGATCCGTTGGGGATGGACTGCCGTTCGCGGGCGCCCTTCTGCACATAGGCTGTGCTGAATTCGATCATGAAATGGTCCGACAGCGGTATACGGGCGGTGCCTGCAAGCATCCAGCCTGTACGACGGTTGGGATCGCTCCAGAGCTCCGCTCCCGACACGGTCGTGAATGTGCGCCCGGCCTTGATGCCCAATTCAGCATTGAGCTGGGCCTGTGCGGGCTGTAGACTGCTTCCAAGACTAACAATGAGAACGAAGAACGGGATCAGCCCTCTGATACCGCTGTGCCTGTCTACCTCTGTATTTGTGTCCATTGTATTGACGGGGCATTGAATGCATGCATGGTGTGGTGTCGTGGGGGACACAGTTGAGAGGGGGACAGGTGTATGGTATACGAAGATATGCCTGTAACATGCAAACAGCCCATAAAAAAACCCCCGGCCTGGCCAGTGTGGCCACGTCGGGGGCGGGGGCAGTGGAGCTAAGCGGATTCGAACCGCTGACCTCTGCAGTGCGATTGCAGCGCTCTACCAACTGAGCTATAGCCCCATTGGATATGTGCAGTGTATCGTAACATCCGCTTCAGACCTCGGTTCCGACCTGAATTTTCTGCGATGTGATCTTTCATTTAACCCTGTGCGGACTTAGAGCACGCCTGTCGGCAGCACGGCGTCGAGTTGTTCAGCACACGTGGGAGCCACATCAACGACATGGAGGCGTTCTGCAAGGGGCGTATCGGCAACCCGGTCTTCGGGGATGGTGTTAGCCACCAATACCCCTTTGATTCCCACCTCGGCCAGCCGCACCGGCGCCGGATCGACCAGCAAGCCATGCGTAGCTGCGGCCCACACGGCATGGGCTCCGTGCTCGTAGCACGTGCGCACAGCCTGTGCCATGGTGCCGCCTGTGCTAATCATATCATCGACCACGATAACCGTGCGGCCCTCTACGCGACCGGTAAACGCATCTTGCGTCACCTTATCGGGTCGGATCCGCTGCTTGTGCACCATAGCCAGTTCGATGGACTCGCGCTCTGGCGTCGCGAGCGCCTTGGCCCATGCCTGGGCTCGCTTCCATGCCCCTACGTCGGGCGCGCACACCGCGAGGGGGGCCTCTGGTGGCAGGTGGCTGCGCAAATCCGCTGCCATAGCAGGCACCGGGTTCACCGACCAGGTGGGCCCCGGAAACGCGTTGTGAAGCGCAGCAGGCGTATGCACATCTACCGTGAGGACCCCCGATAATCCGGCCTGGTGCAGATGCTGCGCCACTACGCGCAGCCCCAACAGATCCGTAGGGGTCGTCTTGGTGTCGCTGCGGGCATAGCCCAGATACGGCATCACTCCAATGCAACGTGTAACGCCTGCTGTCTTTAGCTGGTGCAGCCCAAATATGACCTGCATGAGCCGGTCGTGCAAGCTTGTCGATTCGGTGGCCGCCAGCGAAACCGCTAACACAGCGGTTTGGGGGATGCTTCCCGGCGGCCATTGCACATCCATTTCGCCATCTGGAAAATGCGTAAGGATCGCTTCAGTGCACGGGCTATCCAATGCATGTGCCAGCCGCTGAGCAAACGGCCTGTCGGAGCTTACAGTCAGACAACCCAGAGATGCGCCAGGCATGTGCGGCATGGTGTATGAGGAGCGGAGGACGTACGTATCAGAGAATTACACGGCGCGGTCTTCAGCACACTGCGGGCAGTCGAGCCACTCTTCGGCAGGAATCGACGTTAGGGCTTGCGGACTGGCACCGCGTTCAAACACTGGACGCAGGAGAATGTCGCCTTCGGCATAGAAGGTGCCGCAGGTGTGGCATGCGGCCGCATGATCAAGCTGCACAGGTGTATATCCCGCAATCACCCATCCGTCGTGTCCAGTATGTGTCGCTAAGCTCTCCAATGCCGCCCGTACCGTGCGCGACTTATTGCCACCGTAGTAGGTACGTGCCAGCTCGTTCAGCAGCGCGACGGCTTCCTCGTCGAGCGTAAAGTTGAGTCGCTTCATAGGACTGAAGTACGTACAATAGTTTTTCGCAATGTGTACGGCAGTTGCCTTTAAAAGATCAGCCTTGCGACCCGCAGCCGTGGCCATTGAAACCCTACGCCTCTCGGCTACTGGCCATTATGTAATCGTTGTGCAAGCCGGCGCGGTAAGCCTTCGGCTTGAATCCGGGAGGCGGCCCCGTCCACGTCGTATGCAAAGCGCACGCAGCGGTGAATGCGTGCTTCGGTATCGAACAGCACCAGACTCCCTTTGGCCGTATGGTCGCGCGGCTGGCCGACACTGCCTACGTTGATCAGATAGCGGTGTCCAGTACGCACCTCAAACACGCCCAGCGCGTCCGCAATGACAGCGGGAATGTGCGTGTGTCCGGTAAAGCAGAACGGCGTGTCGAAGTGTTCAAACTGCGCTCGGATGTCGCCGTATGCAGATAGCCGTTTCCAAGATGCAGGGACATCTGGAGAGGCGTGCACCAAGGTGCATCGGCCCACCGTATCTATGAGCGGCAGATCTCGGAGAAAGGCTCGCTGCGCATCAGTAAGCACCGATCGGTGATAGATTGCAGCTTGCTGCGCATCAGCCGGCAGGTCGGCAAGTCCTTCGCCCGTGGCTACAACGCGGTCGTGGTTGCCTTGCACAACGTGGGTACACCGTTCCTGCACCAGATCCACACACGGACCCGGATCGGCGTTATAGCCGACAATATCGCCCAAGCAGTAGATGGCTTCCACATCCGCCTTGTCTATAATGCGAAAGGCCGCTTGCAGCGCGTGCAGGTTAGCATGAATGTCGGACAGAACAGCAATCCGCACAGGAGTGTCGGGTTGGAACGCAAACGATGAATGTGCAACATACTGACTAAAGGCGTCGAGCACAACTGCGCGTGCCATCCCTGATCTCGTTTGACACGCAATCAACGAAGGGCCCAGGCACGCTCCCTCCTCTTTTCCCGCAAAACCATATGCGCAGCAGGCAAACCCGCTCTGGCGTTGCTGGTATGCTGCTCTCAAGGCGACCGGCGCCTGTTCTTCGCTCTGTGTTGAATCAACTACGTAGTGTTGTGGACTCTTCGTTGTGTACGGTTGGCGTTGTGCTGGGCGGCGTGGCCCCTGAGCATGAGGTATCGATTATTTCGGCACTCCAAGCCGCTGCGGCTCTCGACCGTGAGCGCTACCGGCCTGTGCCGCTCTACGTCGCGAAAGACGGCACCTGGTACACGGGCGATGCCCTGCTGGAGGTGGATACCTATCGCGACATGGATAGGCTCCGCGAACAGGCTACACCCGTAGCGCTGCATCCAGGGGGATACGGAACGCTCCGCGTGGTGGAGGTGCCTCCTGAATCGCGCTGGCAACGGATGCGCCACGCACCGCTGCGTCACGACATTGACGTGATGCTGCTGGGGCTGCATGGCGGGCCGGGCGAGGATGGCAGCATGCAGGGGCTGTGCGAAACCATGGGCGTGCCCTACACCGGAAGTGGCGTGCTGGGCTCAGCCATCGGTATGGATAAAGGGCTGTCGAAGCAGTTGTGTCAGCAGGCGGATATTCCGGTTGTTGACTTTGTGGTGCTGCGCGACGGCACGTGGGCCCACCACGAAGAGGAGCAGCTTACGCGCTGCATCGACACGCTGGGGCTGCCGCTCATTGTAAAGCCCACCCGGTGCGGCTCCTCAATTGGCATTGCCCGTGCCGACACGCGCGCCGAACTCAACGCAGCCATCGAAGACGCCTTCCGATACGACAGCAAGGTCATTGTGGAAGAGGCCGTGTCGGACCTGCGCGAAATCAATTGCTCGGTGCTGGGCACACCGACCGACGCTACGCCCAGTGTCTTGGAAGAGCCCGTTCCATCGGCAGAAGAGGATGTGCTTTCGTTCCAGGACAAGTACATGCGCGAATCCGATAGCAACACGGGCGGATCCAAAACGGGCGGTCCCGAGGGCATGGCTGCACTCGACCGCATCATCCCTGCCGAGCTGGACGACGCTACTGCCGCTTCGATTCAGGAGATGGCGGTACAGATTTTTCAGTTGTTCGAGTGTGCGGGCATTGCACGCATCGACTTTATGATGGACCGTACCACAGGCACGGTGTACTTCAACGAGATTAACACGATTCCAGGCTCATTCTCCTTCTATCTATGGGAGCCGAGCGGCATTCCATTCGACGAATTGATGCACCGCACCATTCAGGCCGCGCAACAGCGGTTCACAGCAGACCGCGGTCGTATCCGCACGTATGATGTAAACTTGCTCTCCGAGCGCAGCTTGTCCGGACTCAAGGGAAGCAAGTCCTAAGAGAAGCAGAGGGGTAGCCGTGGTAGCGCCTACGTACGCTGGCGATGGCGCACCCACAGCGCAACAGGCACCCCAATGCTGTATAAGTCCACGCCATACGTCTGCAAAAATCCAGCAAGCACGGCTGCACCCGGCCACTGCATAAGGGCTGCGCTCCAGGATGCCACAACGAGCCCAAACAACATGCAGTGTCCGACCCAAAACAAGGCCCAGTAGGGGCGCTTCGGAAATGCTGCAATCAGAAATAGAGCCGGAAGCAGAAAAGGAATGCCCGCTGGGGCAGGTACAGACGTTTCCGTGTCCCCCGGTAGAGCGATGCGTACGGGGCCTCCGCGAGCTTGTACCGCCGCCTCGGTCGGAGCGCTCCATTGCAGCACCGGGGCAGCAACCTGATTCAGCACCACTGTGCGGGCAGGGCGCCAGGCGGTCCAGTACCCCACAAATAGCAGTCCCATCAGCAGCAAGCGAACAGCAATTGCGCGAAGCGTGCTCATGAAGAAAGCGCAGGCGTTTGAGCCGACGAGGGCGAGGAGGTGGCGTCGTTATCAGAGGGAGAGGAGGTCTCTTCATTGAGATGTGCCCACGCCATCCAGAGCCCAAACACGACCACGTAGAAGAAGGTCGTCATCCCAAACGAATGCATCGGATCGAATGCCGCGGGCCAGTACAGTTGGAGGCCCAGCATCACGACCACGCGGAAGACATTCGCAGCGTAGATGGCGAAGATGCCCATTGGGATAAACCAGAGCCGATGCTTCCACGACCCCGGAAAGGCAACCACGAACCCAATGAACAGCCCGATGGTCGTGAGTCCATTGCAACCGTTTATGATTCGCACGCCCGGCACGCCCGCCATGAGCACGGATCGATACTCGGCAACGGCCTCAAATCCGAATGTATTGATGATGGACGCGGTAACGTATGCCACATTTACCGAGAGCCACTCGTCGAGCCGTCCGTCGGGAAGCAGATACAGATCATACGCGACGTACCACACGCCGTAGATCGCGAGTCCTTTGAGGAGAAACGTCAGAACAGACTGATAGCGCGTCCACATGCGTAGAGAGCGAATACGTTCAGAGCAATTACACGCGCTTGGTATCCTCGTGATACCTGCTGCGTTCCCAACAGGACGATGCTGAACCGAACGATGACCAACGCACCACGCCTGTCCTCAACCCAGAAGGGGCTAAAGACAGGCGTGTTGTGCACAGTTTACAGCAAGATCGCTGGACGGTCCAGCTATGAGAACGAGCCTCTCGCTTCATTAATGAGGCGCTCATCAGCTTTCCCATACAGTATTTAGGGACGCTCGGGCGGACTTGCAAACGGCGTAGCAGCGGCTTCATTCGAGCCTTCACTTTCCGCTTCTCCGCTTCGCGTTGTAGCCGTCACGCGGTAGTAATAGGTTGTGCCATTATCAACTTCACCGTCTGTAAAAGAGAGCCCTGAAACCCCTGTTTCTACGGGTTCATCGGGCAAATCGCCAATCGGGGAAGTAGACCGATACACGCTGTACGACACAACGTAAGAATCTACGGGCTCCACTTCTTCCCAAGACAGCCCAATCTCTCCAGTTCCTGACTCGGCTGTTAAGCCTGAAGGCGTGCCTGGCGTTTCGGGTGTTGGGAGATCAGGAACCTCAACAAGATTGCCATCATCACCGCAGCCTGTTTGCACAAGCATACCCAGCGCCAGGCATCCAATGAGCAACAGTTGTGCGAATCGTTCGGAGTGTAGAGAACGCGTCATAGTAGTCAGAACGTTTTTTATAGTACGCATGGTGTAGCGGCTAAATCAGCATGGAAGGTACATCAGAACAGAAATTACCCCCATGCCCTCCACCAGGACTATTTCCGGTGGAGGGCGGGGCAGCAGTATGGGTTACCGCACTACTGTGATCTTCTGCGTGAGCGTTTCTCCTCCCACATGCAGGCGTCCGAAGTAGACGCCGCTGGCCAGATCGTTAGCATCGAACTGCATCTCGTGCACGCCGGCTTGCTTACGCTCATTTGTCAGCGTAGCGACACGGCGGCCCAGCATGTCGTACACCTCGAAGCGTACGTCTTCAGCCTCAGTGAGCGTGTACTGTACCGTGGCCTGGCTTTGCACCGGGTTCGGGTATGCCGTGAGCGTAATCTCGGTCGGCAGGACCTCTTCGACCTCGCCGTCTACGTAGGCTCTTGTGCCCAATGCCACGCGCAGCGTGACTTCGTCACTGGCAGGCTCAAGAGTGACCACGTCGTTGGTTTTCAGGTCGTACGTGGTTCCTGTCTCCGGATACAGCAGGGCAGCCTCGCGTCCGTTGAGTGATGCCATGAGATCCCGAACACGAATCTCGACGGGGCCTTCGGACTGCGTGCGCAGCGTGAGATCGAAGGTTTCGCCTTCGCCGTCAAGGGTGCGCTGGCTCCGCATCAGGGGCGGCCTGTCTTCTTCCGAATCAAGAGCCTGGTCAGCGTCCGGCTGGATACGCAAGCTCACTGCTTCGAAGTCACTGGGCGGCCCCACAATGGAGGCAGCGGTCGTGCTCGATTCCGTGATCCCGAGTTGAACCGTCGAGGTCAGTTCGGGACGATCAACCAGCGTAGCCGACATGCTCATGAGCGGATCGGTTTCTGGATCAGCGTCCGCTGTTGTAGAGGGCGGCTCGGGCTGCTCTTCGCCAGGTTGCAGAACCAGCTCATTGAGCCCGCCGTCATTCAGGAAGTAGTACGCTTCTCCGCTCATAGCAGAGCTGAGCGTTTCTTCCTCGCTGAAGGAGCCGTTGAATGCCCAGATGGGCTGGAAGCTACCCTCGTTGAGCGCTTCCACATCACTCCATTCCAGGTCAGTGCCCATTGGATTCGAGATGATGTTCCAGCCCTCGTGCAGCGGAACTGCAACGCGTCCATCGGGCTGCTCCAGCTCAATGGCACTATACTCGCCCTGGTGCTCCCAGGCATTTTGTCCGGTGAGCCAGAAGCCGCGTCCGGGTTCGAAGGTAAACGTTTCTGACCCGTCGAACTGAACGATTCCATCTTCTCCGCTATCCCAGAACGCTTGCCAGTCGAGCCCAGCTTCGCCATCGACAATGTCGTCCATCGACAGGCTTATGGAACCGGGCAAGGCTACGAGGCGGTAGTTGGTAGCATCAGCAGCCTGGCCGCCGAAGTCGCGATTCACGTCCACCGCGAGCTGCCCAACCGTTACGACGAAGTTGGTTTGCACTTCTCCTTCGGCGTTGCGGGCTCGTATCTCTACGCGCGAGGTCCCCGCACCGGTTGGGGTCACCGTCAAGGTATTGTCGCTCAAATCGGTGTCTATCACCGCCGGGTTGGTCGCCTCAATGTCAATGTCGAGTCCTTCGCCAAGCGGGTCATTGAACACGTCGTTGATATCAACCGTCAGGGCCTCGCCACCAAGCGTGAGCTGTTGGTCTGCCGGAGCGTTAGCAATCTCTGGGCCATCTTCGCCCACCACCGAGAGCACTGCTGGCACAAAGCCAAAGGTAGCCTGTGGGTCGTTGGTAGACACGCCAAGCCCGAAGGGCCCTTCCTGTCCGTACACGCCCACATCGAGCCCTTCAGAGTCGAAGGTCACCTGCACCGGTTCGCTTTCACCGCTTTCGATGGAGCCCGCGACGGGGTCTACATCGGTGATGAACTCGGGGACCAAAGCGATATCTACCGCCAGGTTATTCTCGATGTAGCTGGTGTTGAAAGCCACCTGCAAGCCATCTTCGCCTGCGGGGCCTTCCATCCCAACTGTGCCGAGCGATGTGTTGCCATCCATATCCAGATACTGATAGCGAACCATACCCTCGGGAGTCAGGATGATCTGGAAGGTGAAGGAGTCTTCTGTTTCCCCAAAGGCGAAGGGCGGAATTTCATCGTACTGCACGATAAAGCGATCATTTTCGCTGTCGTGGTACGTGTAGACCTCACCGCCCGCATCAGGATTCAGGTCCGTCCAGAACGGCGCAACGATTCCATTTGGATCATCGGTGTTCGGGATTTCCTGGTTGATGAAGTAGTTTCCGCTCGGACTGTCGAAGTACAGGAATCCGTTGTTATCCACACGGACGCTTGCCTTCGTTTCCCCGTAGAACGGGAAGTCGAACGGCAGATCAACTTCAACGGATGGCGTACCGACGAAGTCATCGGTAAGGTCGAGTGCTTCGCCGTCTTCACTGATATCCACCCACTCGAAGGAAGGGCCGCCAAACTCATTGCTGTCAATCCAGCGATAGCCGAAGTTGTCCGGTCCGCCTGCGCCAAGTTCCACAGGGTGCCCCTGACCAGCATGCGGATCGGCGTCGCCCTTATCAAAGGAGCGTGTGCCATTCACCACACTGGAAGTGTTGTTTGGCTCCACCCCCGGCTGGCTTAATACATTTTGCGCAGCGAACGTGGGGAAGCTGTACTCCATCGTACTTCCAGATTCTCCGTCGTTGGAAACGGTAAGCTCAACCTGCTCCTGTGTGTCTGGGGCCTGAACGCTTTGAAGCACTTCAGGGTTGAGCGCCAGAACAGGCGGCTCTAAGCCTTCGCCTTCTACTGGCAGCGTCACCGTCTCATCCTCTCCGATGTTCGTCTGCAGTGTGATGGCGCCAGAACGCGTTCCAACGGCCGTCGGGGCAAATTCTACGCTCACTTCGGTCGTATCATCGCGCACATCAAACTCCAGGTCGTCTTCGATGATGAAGTCCTCAGAATCGGACGTTACGCTGTCGATGATGAGCGGGTTACCGCCGGCGTTGCTGATTTCGAACGTCAGCGTTCGGCTGGCGCCAACCAGTGTACCATCAAAGGTGAGCGATTCCGGATCCAGTGCCACCTCGGGCGGACCGGCATCTACGAGCAGGTCTACCGGCACGTCGAGCACACTTTGCAGCGGATCGTTATTCAGGATCCGGATGCTGCCCGTGTACGGTCCCGGATCAACATCTCCATTGAACGTGATGGCCAGTTCTTGCTCGCCACCCGGCGTAACTGTGCCTTCGTTCGGCTCAACCGTTACGGCGTCTGCCGGTAGCGGACGCACACCCGGTTCGCCTTCAACTTCAGAGAAGCCGTCGGCACGCAGGAGCCAGTTGCCCGGGAAGCCATCCTCTCCAAGATTATCGACCAGCGCTGCACCACTCAGGTCGGTTTCGTCTATGCTTTCACCAAATGCAGCCCAGGAAGCCTGCTGAGATCCACTGCTTTGGTCAAGCGGAGCAGGGAACTCCTCATCCGTATATCCGCGAACGACTGCAGCTATGAAGAACACGCCTTCCACATCAGTGGGGGCAATCTCTTCAGTGGTAAACTCATCAGTCTCTGGAGCCTGGATGCTTGTCTCGACTGACTCAAGAAGCACTGCATCCTCAGGGTTACCGTCATTATTGGGGTCATTATACAAGAAGAGCTCTGCATCTCGCTCTTCCGATACACTTGCCCATGCTGATCCTATGGCGTCAATGGTCGTTGCCTCCTCTACTGTCTCGAAGGCATTGATCCATATAATGTCTCCGCCACCGGCGCCAAGTGCCGTTTCAGAGCTTCCGTCGTCTAACTGGTAGACGAAATCACTGGCCTGGTAGGGCGCAGGCTCGGCATCGGACACACGCTGTGCCTCCAGAGACGATGCGATGGTGGATGAGGGTGTAGCGTGTTGGCCTGTAAACGAAGCCGCCACGGCAGATGGCGCGAGGTTTGCCGCTCCACCCACAATGTCGATCTCATACTCGAGTTCGCCTTCCCCCGCGTTGCTTACGAGGAGCGTTTCTTCAAGGGTCTCCTCGATCGGAACGGTTACGTCGAAGGCCTCCGGATCCGCAGCGATTTCAGGCGCTGCAAGTCCCTCGCCAACAACAGCCACCTCGGCGGTGGGCTTGTCCTCAGCGTTGCTTTCGATCGCGATGGTTCCAACACGGACGCCCGTTTCGGTTGGTGTAAACTCAACCTCTACCTCGGCACTTTCTGCATAGGCAAGCTCCGGTACCGATGACGTCGTCACCGTGAAGTCGTCGCTGGCTGATTCGATGCCTGATACCGCCAGCGTGTCGCTTCCGAGATTTGTGATCTCGAAGGTCTGTGTGCCGGTGCCACCGACAAGCCGGTCTTCAAACTCCAGCGTGCTCGGATCCAGCACAATCTGTGGCGGACCGGCGTCAATGAAGAGTTCGACGGGGACATCGAGCGGGCTGTTCGCAAAGTCGTTGCTGAAAAGGCTGATGTTGCCCTCATAGATGCCCGGATCAGCGGATGTACCGTCGAAGGTTACTGTCAGGTCATCGCTCGATCCAGGGGAAACTGCCCCTTCGCTTGGCGATACGGCAACGATCTGCGCTCCCGCATCGGCGCGGAGCAGCCAGTTTCCTGGGAGTCCTACGTCATCGACGTTGGCTGGCGGCACATCGTTGGCCGTCAGATCCTCAGCATCAAACGCGTTGGGCGTTGTTGAGCCGACCACCCAGGAGGCTCCTTGTGAATCATCCTGATCTTGTGGAGCAGGGAATTCGGCATTTGGCCCGCCCTGCTGATCTTGATAGAGGGTGGCGATGAAGAAGGTACCCTCAACCGGGGTTGGGGAGATTGAGGCCTCGGTAAACTCATCCGTATGAGGATCCTGGACGTCTACCTCAACACGCTCAAGCAAGACCGCATCGCTGGGGTCGCCGTCATCGTTTGGATCCTCGTAGAGCAGGAATTCGGCGGGCCGGCCTTCAGGCACACCTTCTTGCCCTTCAGCGCCCCAGGCCGATGCAATTGTGGTAATCGTTGCCTCGCCTTCGATAACCTGGAAGGCGTTCATCCACATTACATCACCGCCGTCGGTAAGCCCAATGGCATCTTCGGAGCTTCCGTCATCGAGTTGATAGACGAAATCGCTGGCTTGAAAGGGCTGCTGCCCAGTCGAGCGCTCACTGCCGGATGTACCGAAGGCGCTTTTGCTCACTTGTGACGACGCATCGCCAGTGAAGGGAGCAGCTACAGAACTTGGATCCACATCCTGGCCGTTGCTGGTAAACACAGCCTCGTATTCAAGGTCTTCTGCATCCGAACCGGCTGTGTTGCTCACGGCAAGGGTGCGTTCGAGTGTTTCGCCCAGATCAACAGTCACGTCAAAGGCGTCTGGGTCCACAGCAATCTCAGGTGCGATGAGCCCTTCCCCGCTCAGCGGAACCGTCAGTTCCGGCTCATTATCCGCGTTGCTTTCGATGGTCAAAGCCCCGCTGATCTCGCCACTTGCGGACGGTGCAAACGTGACCGGAATGCTTACCGGTGCATCGTCGAACCCAATCGTGATCGGTGTTTCAGCATCGACCGAGAAATCGTCACTGTCGGACGTGATGCTGGTAATTTCGAGTGGGTTGCCTCCCGAATTGCGGACCTCTACTTCGGAGACGGTCTCGTCTCCCTCAATCACAGGATCGAACGTGATTTCGTCCGGGTCTGCGGCAATCGCAGGCGGCCCGGCATCCACTGTGATGTTAAACGGGATGAGCGTCGTTTCGGCACCCGGATCGTTCGTGGAAAGTGCTAACTCGTTTACGTATTCATCTGGAGCTACTCCTGTCGCATCAAGGCTTACCGTTACATCTTCATTGCTGCCTCCTCCGAGCGATCCAGAAGCAGGGCTTACGTCTGCAATGAAGTCGGGGATGGACTCAATATCGATGGCAAGCTCATCTTCGACGTAGCTGGTGTTAAACGCTACCTGAAGTCCATCAGTACCCAGGGCATCTTCGATACCCACGGTCGCCGACTCGCTCGGAGTCATTGACAGGTACTGGTATCTGATGCCTCCATTTGAGCGCAGGATAACTTGAAACGTGTTTGATCCATCTCCGCCGAAGAACGGGACATCCGTATACTGGACGATAAACTGATTCCCATCGGCCAAGTAATGGATTGAGCCGCCTCCACTGGGATCGAGATCATCCCAGAAAGGCGCGATGAAGTCGTTTGGCTGATCTGTACTTGGGATTTCATCGTTTGAGAAGTCTGTTCCATTGGTTCCAAATGTCAGATATCCATTCGAGCCAATGGTAACTTCTTCTTTCGTCTCTCCATAGAAGTCGAAGCTGAATGGCAAATCAACTGTCTCTGCGTCATCATCACCAAGCGAGACAGACGTGCCCTCATCGGTAATATCCGTCCAGTTGAAGGACGGCCCGCCGGTTTCGTTGCTGTCAATCCAGCTGTACCCGAATTCATCGGGACCTCCGGCTCCCAGGAGTACGGGATGCCCAGCTCCTGCGTCAGGGTCTTCGCCCTTACTGAAAGAACGCGAGCCCACTACGCTCGACGTGTTGTTTGGCTCTACGCCGGGCTGACTTAGCACGTTCTGTGCTGCAAACCCAGGGAAGCTATACTCCAGCGTGCTTTCAGCCGAGCCCGTGTTCTCAATGTTAAGCGTCGTGGTTTTCGTCCCATTCACCTCGATCGTTTCCGTTACTTCATCGGGCGTCAGGGTCAACGCAGGGGCAGGTCCTGTGCTCGCTGATGGCGAATTAGAAAGGTCGGAAGCAGTGCCCAGCGCATCAATGGCCTTGATTGAGAAGTGTACTTCCTCATCAAACGGCAGCCCTTCAGCGGTGAAGTTTTCGGTTGTACCAGCTTCTTCAGGTGCAGGCAGGCCTTCAATTCGCGTAGCATTGTCAAAGTCCTCTTCGGTCTCAATCGGACCGTCGGTGCTGTAGCGCAGATCGTACGATGTAGCGCGCCCTTCACTTTCAGCCTCGCCCGTGGCGGTCCACCGCAAGTTTACAACAGCACCCGGCGTTACGCTATTCGGAGTAACCACTGTCAGGTCCTCGATGGGATCCGGCGGTGTTTCTTCTGCTGATAAGGCCGCAAATGCATTGACACGTGGGCCAATAGGTTCATCGGCGATCGTTTCATCGCCTGTAGCCACGAGCCGCGTTTCCACTTGCTCGGCGGTAAAGCCAGGCTGGTTCGAGGCGATCAGGGCTGCGGCGCCTGCAACGTGCGGTGCCGCCATGGAAGTGCCGACCCATGCATCGCCGCCATAGGTGCCTTGTGAGGTGTGCAGGGTGCTAATGGTGGGGTGGTCAAATGCCTCGCCGGTCGGCGCCGAGATGTCAACCCAGTCGCCAAAGTTTGAGCCGGAGTACTTGTCGTCGTCATGCTGGGTACCGGCTACAGCAAAAGCAGGCTCGTAGAATCCCGGGTACCATTCGTCGTCTGAATCACTGTTCCCTGCAGCTACGACTACAATACCGCCATCGATCGGAGCATCGGGGCCACCGGCTTCGGCAACGAAGTAGTCGATCGCGTCGAGCACAGGCTGCTCGAACGTGCCAGGACTGGTGTATCCCCAACTGTTATTTGAAATGACAGCGCCATTGTCAGCACCATAGACTAAGGCTTCGGCGAACCCACCTACGTTGCCCCCAAATGTGAGCCCCGTCATGATGCGCACGCCGCTGTCGGTTGTGCCATCGCCGCCGGCTACGCTGGCTACCCCTTCACCGTTGTTGTTGCGCGCTGCAACAGTGCCCGACACATGCAGGCCGTGCGAGTTTGTTTCTTGTGCGGGGTCTACAATTTCGGGATTCGCGGTGTCGTCAGCAAAGTTGTAGCCGTAGATGTCGTCGACATACCCGTTGCCACAGGTGTCTTCCTCATCTTCTTCTTCGCAGGGGTTCTCCCAAAGCATGCCCTGCATATCAGGGTGATCGAGCTCAATGCCCGAGTCGATCACCTGCACAACGACATCAGGACTTCCTGTTTCGATGTCATGAGCTTCGGGCAAGCTGATGTCGGCCCCTGGCGTTCCACCGGTCTGACCGGTGTTGTTGAAATGCCACTGGTCCTCAAAAAGGGGGTCATTGGGAATGTCAGCCTGGCCTTGCTCTACGCTCTCAACAAGCGCTCGGACGCGCTCATTGCGCTCTGCCGGCGTGCCGGTATGCTTCTTTTCCAACACATGATCGGCCACTTCGACATTGGCATCGGCGTGATAGGCACTCACTGCTTCCCGTGTCAGGCTTTCCTCATCTTGCTCAAGATATACACGGTACCAGCGGTCGAGCCCCCATTCGGCATGGCGCTCGGCATGGCGCTGATCGGTCGGAAACATGCGCTCTATGCGCTGCGCGCCGAATTGGGCGCTAAGCTGATCGATGCTGCTGATGCCCATCTGCGCAACATCGCCTTCATTTGATAGGCTGATGCCCGACTTTGCGCTTTCGCTCACCTTGACGTGAAACACGCCATTCACGAGCGCATCGCTGGGCGCGTCATGGTTCAGCTCTTGCCCCCAGGCGGTTGATACCACCAGAAGTAGAGCCATCATCACAGGCCACGCACGGGCGGCGTGTCCTTTCCACACATCCCACGCTGACGCGATGCCGTCTGGCAACAGATTGGTCCCTTTAGAAAAGGTATCTGTATCATTCCAATGCTCCATAGCTGGAATCCGTATCTATCTAAAAAATAGCTATCGAAACTGCGTGACCTTTTGTATTCGCATTTGCCTACACACATCACGTCAATGTGCAGGAGAAAATCTGGCTCACGAGGACACTGTAGTACGAATATCATTCGTCGCACAACAGTGCTGCAGGACACCCAGAGGTGTGCCGCTGTGTGTACCTAAGGATTTTCAGCTTATACGCATCATTACACGCAACTCGAGACGACGTACTTCGCTTGCGTGCTGAGGGGACAAGAACGCACTAACGCATCAAAACGGTACGCTTACTTCTTATGATGCGCATATCATCGTAACAGGTACTTAACAGAAGGTCAAACGTAGTCGCCAGACAAGATATGAACAAGACATGAACTAAAATGAGTTGCCACACAGATAAAATGGACTGACATTCGTTTATTTGCCTATCATGTTTACACCTATTACTGTGTCAC
>NZ_JAWOAR010000127.1:0-4252 GCF_046498435.1 Longimonas sp.
GGCGATTTCGTCGGGCGTGTTGCCGGGACTGAGCACTTCGACGCAGATCTCGGGCGCCAACGTTGAGGGGTCGCCCGTGGCATTCATTTCGGTGAGTCGCTCCGGGCTCATCCAGACTACGTCCGGGACTTTTACGCCATGCGGAGTGGCAAGGGCGAACTCGGAGTAGCTTCTTCCAGTAGCGGTGTGGCGTTCCAGCAGAGCCATGATAGCAGCCTGACGCATCGAGTGGCGATTTGACCGATGCCGCAAAAGGAGTTGCCCGCGGGCGTTCGTCTCGACGATATACGGGAGATCATCCAGACTCTGGTCATCGGCCACGTCGTGCCAGTAGGACTGCACGTCATTCAGGTTTTTCATGGCTACAGTTAGGTAGTGCGTTTGAGTAAAATCCGTTTCCGTTTGAATGCAAAAACGAGTGCCCATACAGCAGGATCACGGATCTACGTTCATTCGGCCGTGCCCACATGCACGATTCTGGATCCCGGATCAAGTCCGGGATGACGGGGTGCGGAATACGCTACTATCTAACGCGTTGTGCCCTACCGAGCGAGAGATCTACGTCCTTCCGTCCATGTCCGATTCCCGGTTGTTTACCGAACACCCGCCATTGCATGCAGGTTGAACACCCCACATCCATTCATGATTGATAAGCCAGCATGACAGCTTACTCTGTGTCCCTGAGCCCCCCTGTGCCGCCTGGCGACATCGATGCGCTGCGCCGCCACTTTCCGCACACGGACGACCGCATCTACCTGAACCATGCCGCTACGAGTCCGCTGAGTCGGGCGGTCACTGAGGCCATACAGCACCACGTGCAGCAGCGGCAGGGCGCTACGCACACCGCGCAGATCGACGACTTTGAGTCGCTGCTTGCCGTGATCGAGGCCACGCGTACGCAGGCCGCCGACCTGCTTCAGGCGGATACGGAGCGCGTCGATTTTGCACCGAACACCTCGGCGGCACTCAACCTGCTGGCCGACGGACTCGACTGGCAGCCGGGCGATCGCATTGCGGTGCCCGACTGCGAGTTTCCGACGAACGTGTTTCCGTTCAAGAAGTTGGAGGCGCAGGGCGTGGCGCTCGACTTCATTCCCACCGAGCGCGGCACGTTTAGCGTAGACGACGTAGCCCGCACGCTCACGCCCGACACCCGCCTCGTATCGGTGTCGTGGATTCAGTTCCTGTCGGGATTCCGGGCGGACCTCGACGCCATCGGCACGCTCTGCCACGACCGCGACATTCTCTTCTGCGTGGATGCGATTCAGGGCCTCGGGGCATTTTCACTGGATGTGGAGGCCGCGCACATCGATTTTCTGGCGGCGGGCACCCACAAGTGGCTCATGGGTACGCAGGGACTGGCTGTGTTCTACGTGCGCAAGGCGCTACAAGCACAGCTCACCCCGCCCACCGGCTGGCTGCACGGTCCCGTGAATTGGACGGAGCTGGATGCGTACGAACTCACCCTGCACGACGACGCCCGCCGCTTTCGCACGGGCACCATGAACGCGCTGGGCATTCTGGCGCTGCACGCGGCGCTGACGCTGCGCGATGCCTTTGGCGGCGCCCGCGCGGCGGAGCGCACCCGGCACCTGGCGCGTCGCCTGGCGGAGGGATGCCGCGATCTTGGGCTGGACGCCTACCTGCCGCATCCCCCTGAAAGCGGAATCATGACGCTTGACGTGGACGACGCCGAATCCGTATACGAAGCGCTGGCCGACGAACGGATCATCGGGGCGTGCCGGAACGACAAGCTGCGCCTGAGTCCGGCATACTACGTCACCGACACCGAGATCGACCGCACGCTCGCTGCCCTCAAACGCATCTGTGCTCCCACCCATGCCTGACGCCCCTGCCATCGACTGGACTGCCCACACCAAGAGCGACGGCGACGTGGTTGAAATCCGCGTGCCCGATTCGTTTACCGCGATGCCTCGCATCGACAAGTTTCTAACCCCCTTCTTTCCAGATGCCTCGCGGACCAAGATCCAGCGCAGCATCAAAAAGGGGCATGCGAAGGTGAATGGTGCGGATGTCAAGAAGTCGTATCCGGTGGAGCCGGGCGACCGCATTGTGTGCCGCGTGATCGAGAAGCCGCCCATGGAGGCGGTGCCGCAGGATCTGCCGCTGGCGGTGGTCTACGAGGACGAGGATCTGCTCGTGGTGAATAAGTCCGCCGGACGCGTGGTGCACCCGGCGCCGGGCCATCGCGATGGGACGCTCGTGAACGCGCTGTTGCACCACGTACAGGGCGAACGCATGAGCAAAGACACACCCGAGATGTCGGATACCGATGTGGGCCTTTCGGTGGTGAACGCCCTGCCGAGCCGCCCCGACCATCCGGTGATTCGTCCGGGCATTGTGCACCGCCTGGACAAGGGCACGACGGGGCTGCTGGTGGTGGCGAAGCACGACGTGGCGCACCGGCATCTGGCGAAGCAGTTCAAGGCACACACCATCGACCGGCAGTATGTGGCGCTGGTGTGGGGCACGCCCGATCCGCCCGAGGGAACGATTACCGGGGCCATTGGCCGCGACCCGCATCACCGTACGCGCATGGCGGTGGTGGATGCGGAGCAGGGTAAGCCCGCCACCACGCATTACGCGGTAGAAGAAGGGTTGGGTGACGTATCGCGGGTGTCGTTTACGCTGGAGACGGGGCGCACGCATCAGATTCGGGTGCATGCGGCAGAAGCCGGGCATCCGGTGCTGGCTGACGACACGTACGGCGGTGCGCACATCCGCTATGGACGGCAAGGCGGCAAGCGGCGCACGTTCTTCGACCGCCTCTTCGACACGCTCGGGCGTCCGGCGCTGCACGCGGCACACCTCGGCTTTACGCACCCGACCACCGAAGAGCGCCTGTCCTTCGACGCGCCGCTGCCCAACGACATGCAGGCGGTGTGGGCGCGGCTTTGTGAGGTGCTGGTGTAGCACCTGCCTCATGTTGACCGTTGCTCACGAGGCAATTTCGCCCTGCATATCATACTCTATATACCGCACCACCGGCTCACACCGAAGGCCCTCGAGGACCTCCGTAGAAAGGCTATTAACACTGAATCCCTGTAGCGCATTGTAGGTGTGTTCTACATCGAACGTGTACTTCATAGCCAGTTCGTTCGTAGTCGATTCCACCTCTTCCTCGGTCCATGTTCTATCGTTTTGGTAGACTACAATGAACCCTTTAGCTTCACTGCTCGGGCTGCCCTCCAGCGGTGCCGGATCTGAGCAAGGCAGGTCATTTTCGACGCCGGTGGAGCAGCCCACAAATGGAAGGAAGAACAGGGTAGCAGCAATTGGAATTACGCAATATGGTAAGCGCATAGCTGGTTGTGCTTTTAGTTTAAGAGTGAGTTACAGAGCCTAATCCAGGCTGCAATGCCGCAAATTGACATTTTAGGCGGCTACACGCGGTCCTCGTGTCGTTGAATGGCATCGCCGTACGTTGCGGCACGGCTCTTTGCCCAACTTACGAGGCCCGCGTTCACTCGCTTGTCTGGTCTACGGAGCTATCAGTAATTCTTTAAAGGCATATTTTATTGGGATCTAAACTGCTCTGGCAGCCTCCACCATCGTCGTTACCATCGTCCTCTATAACGACTACGTCTTTCACTGCAGTATCGTCCTTACCGTTCGATTGATCTGTTACAAAGACCCTGATATTTGCATACGCATCGCCTGGAGCGCTATCCTGAAAAGAGGTTGTGCAGGATGATCCGCCAGAACAGGTGCCATACCAGACAGAATGAAAGGAGAAGTTTTAAAGAACGATCAATCGAACAATACCCAGAGGATGGGAGCTTTAAAAGGGTTTTTTTTTAGAACATTTTGTGAACTCAGGTGTCTTGATATACTTTTTTTGGTAGTGGGTAGACGTTAAATGATACGATGCATAACGGGATGGGCCCGTGTAGCCGCTATCGTCTTAGCCGCTATCGTCATGGGGAGCGCAGTGAAGCATCTCAGGTCATGCGGACGGAGCCCCTGCTTCGGGGACGCGCGATGCGGTGCTCACCCCTTGCACGACCATCTGCATGAGCGCCAGCACCAGCGCCTTCTCTGACCGTTGATATCGCTGGAAGAGCTGGGTTTGAAACGTCCCGTCCCGATCTCGAGGGACCTCCAGGTTGATCGTTCCGACCCGTGTGGTGAGCTGCCGCTCATACGACCCGTTGCGTACGACCCGTTGCGGTAGCCCTGCCGCGAGTCGGTCCGCTGGTCCGATTCGGCGCCCAGGTGTTCAGTCATCTCC
>NZ_JAWOAR010000226.1:0-10955 GCF_046498435.1 Longimonas sp.
ATGATCAATACCAGATCTTCCGGAGCAAGCCTGGGCACAAGAAATGCCACACATTGCCCTGCGTATCACCCAGAACCAGTAAGCGTACGTAACACGCTGGTGCTTCCTCCATGCCGTGACCACAGCTATGACAATTGACCGCTGCTATTGCTACGATGTCTCGTTTGCTACGCTCTGCGATGTCTCGTGCACAACCGGCGCCCAGACGGTAGCGGCGTTGCAAGAGGAAGTCTGCTTTGGGCACAACTGCGGCCTGTGTCATCCCTATGTGCGCCGCATGCTGCGCACCGGGCAGGTTACGTTTCATGAAGTCATTGCGGAAGCGGATGAACCGGCTCCAACAGCGCACACGTCATGAATCTTTCTGCAGGCCTGTACCGTGCATCCGGTGTGCTTGCTTCTTGCTGATGCCGCCCGTTTATGGCCACTTTGCTATACGTATTTCCGCATCCTGATGACGAATGCTTTGGCCCTGCTCCGGCGCTGGCCCGACAACGCGCCGACGGCCACGATGTGCATGTGCTCACGCTTACGCGCGGTGAGGCCACCACGCAGCGCCATCGTCTTGGGCTTAGCAAAGACGAAATGGGCGCAGTGCGCTTCGGAGAGATGCAGAACGTAGCCCGCGCACTCGACCTGTCGTCGCTCGACGTGCTCGACCTCCCCGATGGCGAACTCGCGAACCTGTCGCCACTGGCCATTGAGGAAGCTGTGGCGCAGCAGCTTGTGCGCCTGCGGCCCGATGTGGTCGTTACGTATGCGGTGCACGGGGTTAGCGGCCACCCGGACCACCTCGTTACCCATGCTGTGGTAAAGCGCGTCGTGTGCAGCGCTGTATCGCGCGACGAATTGCCCATTCGACGGCTCGCCTTCTTTACCATACAAGACAGCGCCCCCCACCGCCCCGCTCACCTCCAGACCTCACCCGACGATGCCATCGACTGCATCGTGCCGGTTGATGAGGAGGCGCTCGATACGGCGCGCACTGCGCTGCATTGCTACGAGACATATGCCCCTGTCATCGACGAACACCGTCCGCTCAAAAGCGTGCGCAACGGGGTGTGCTTTGAGTGCTTCCGAGAGGCGCCTACCCCTCGCCTCACGGACCTAACAGCGCATCTTCCGCATCGCGTGCCCCTCGGCTCCTCCTGACAGTGATTCTGCCGCCTTCATGGTTGCCCCCGCCCGATACTTCTCGTGGATCGCCTGTAAGCTGGCCGTTCCAGTGGTCGGCGTTGTGGGACTCGGGGGACTTGTGCTCGGGCTTTCCGTGGGGGCGAGTCTGGCCAGTGCCTTCATCGTTGGACTTGTTGCGTATGCCGCTGTGTGGGGGCTGCTGCACAGGCGATTGCAGACCATCCATGACCTGCTGCATCACCTGCGCGCTCACCGCTTCGAAGAGCTGGGCACCAGCCCCTCGCCCCGTGGCGACGAAATCGACGGCCTGGTGTGGGAGTTGCATCGCACCGGCCAGATGCTTAACCGAGAGATCGACGACATGCGTCGCATGGAGAGCTATCGGCGCGAGTTCATCGGCAATGTGTCTCATGAGCTTAAGACCCCCATCTTCTCCATTCAGGGCTTTGCCGAAACGCTCTCCGATGGTGCGCTCGAAGACCCGTCGGTAAACCACGCCTTTCTGCAAAAGATTGTGCGTAACGCCAATCGCCTCGACCGCCTGGCGCGCGACCTGTCCGAGATTGCTGGCCTCGAAACGGGCACCATGGACATGCAGGTAACGGCCTTCGATATTGATGCGCTTGCGGAGGAGGTCATTGAAACGCTTCAGCCGAAAGCCGAGGAGCAAGACGTACAGCTTCGCCTCGATATGCCTGCCGATCCCCTCCCCGCCGTTGAAGGCGATCGGGAGCGCATCCGCCAGGTCCTTGTGAATCTCATCGACAATGCCATTAAGTACAATGAGCCAGGGGGATACGTAGCCATATTGGCAACCCCAGTTGATGGCGCCGTGCGTGTGGCTGTGCGCGATGACGGCATTGGCATCCCCGAACGCCACCTGAACCGCCTTACCGAACGCTTCTACCGGGTCGACAAAAGCCGAGCCCGTCACCAGGGCGGATCGGGGCTCGGCCTGTCGATCGTAAAGCACATTCTAAGCGCGCACGACGCCCAACTGGACGTGGAAAGCACTGTAGGCAAGGGCTCCACATTTACGTTTGTGCTACCGGTTGCGTAGGCGTTGCGCCAACTGCTCGGCCTTCTCCTCGTGCGAGGACCTATCCTCAGGCTCCATATCATCGAGGAGCGGCTCTTGTAGCGCGTCATCGCTGTGAGCCCGGTCCCACGCCTCACTGGTCACAATCGTCTCCAGGTGTTGGATGCGCCGGTTCAGGCGCTTGCGTTCGGCCTCCCACTCCGTACGCAGCGCTTCGAGTTTCTCCTCGGTTTCCTCGGTCGATGCGCCAATCTTGCGCTGTTCAGTTTTGAACTCCAGCCACTCCTCAAACGCGCTGTACACAAACACGATCAGGACGATCAGTATCCACCAGTATGTGCCCAGAAACTCAAGTAGTTCGGTCATGATGGTAGGGGCAACTATAGTTGTTTAATCAAGATCGGGGCCATCATTAAAGCAGACGGGGACGCATAGCGATGCGGTACGTGTTTAGCGACGTGTCGTCCAGGGGACGTGCAGTGCCAATGGCATTTGCCCCACAGATTGCCGGGGACGCAAGCGGTACCGACAGGGGGCGGCACAGGGTACCCGGCTATGGGGTTCCTTAGCCCGGGCGATCATTGAGGCCCGCTAAACAGATACGCGATGCGTCCCCAAGGGATGGTCGAAAGAGAACCTACACGTTCCTACGATACCGTGTCATCCAGCAGGTCGCGGTAGAAGTCGAGCGTCTGCTCGGCGATCGCCGTCCAGCTAAACTGCTGCACCACGCGCTCGCGCGCTTTCTCGGCCATGGAAGCACGGCGCTCCGGGTCGGCCAGAAGCCTGTTCACGCCGTCGGCCAGGTCGGCGGCGAAGGCGTCTGGATCTTTGGGGTCGAAGTCGTCGCCTTCGTGCGCTTCAAACGACACGAGCAGTCCCGTTTCGCCATCGACCACGACTTCGGGGATGCCGCCCACTGCCGAAGCCACGACGGGCGTATGGCAGGCCATGGCCTCCAAGTTGATGATGCCAAACGGCTCGTAGACCGACGGGCACACAAACAGTGTGGCATGCGAGTAGAGCGTAATGACTTCGTCTTTCGGCAGCATCTCGTTGATCCAGACCACATGATTGCCCGACTCGGCCTGTGCCTCTTCAACGAGCGCCGTCATCTCCTCCGCAATCTCGTCGGTGTCGGGTGCACCGGCACAGAGCACCACCTGCACATCGTCGTCCATGTCGTGGATGGCGCGCACCAGGTGCAAGATCCCCTTCTGCCGCGTAATGCGTCCTACAAACAGCACAAACGGCTGCTCGGGGTCTACGTTGTGCTTGCGGAGTACCTCGTCGTTGTGGCGCGGCTGGTACTGGTCGATGTCGATGCCGTTGTAGATGGTGCGGATGCGCGAGCGAGGCACGTCGTACAGTTCATGCACATCGTCTTGCATGGCTGAGGATACCGCCACCACGCCATCGGCATTCTCGTAGGCGGTACGCTCTACCCAACTCGACCCATGGTAAGCCGTGCCGAGTTGCTCCACTTTCCATGGACGGTGCGGCTCCAGCGAGTGCGTTGAGAGCACCATCTTCGCCCCCGTCAGCTGCTTGGCCAGGCAGCACGCCAGGTGCGAGTACCAGGTGTGGCCGTGCACAATGTCGGCCTCTTGCACCGAGCCCGCCATAATCACATTGCGAGCCATCGCATCCAAAAACTTTGCGTGGCGCGGGTCCTGGTTCGGAATATCGGGCGCTGTGACGCCCTGAACGTCAAGGTTGCCCTGGTCTACGTCTTGCTCGCCAAAGCTGAGCACCTGCACATGGTGTTCGCCATCGTCGGCAGCGGCCATTTCGCGGGTCAGGTACTCCACATGCACGCCCGCGCCACCGTATACGTTGGGCGGATACTCATTCGTTAAGATGACAATATTCATACAGGTACGTACGTCGAATCCAAAAAATAGGAAGAAGGTAGCTGGAGGGATGCACAGGGCGTGCGATGCAGCATAAACAGGCATCACACCCTGTGACATCCCAGCTTCTTAGATAATAGTGCCGTCGGGAATCACCGTGTTTTTCGGGATAACTACGATGCCATCGCGAATCATATAGTTCTCGCCTTCGGCTTCTTCGGTGTTGTCACGGTTTTTGATGACACAGTTCTTGCCGATCGACACGTTCTTGTCGATGATGGCCCCTTCAACGTACGACTCCGCACCGATGCCCGGTCGTGCGGGTCCTTCGCGCCGTCCCATTCCTTCTTCGTCTTGCCATGGGTAGTGATCGGCGCCCATGAGCACGGTGTTTTTGAGGGTCGTATTCTCCCCAATGTACGACCGGATGCCCACCACCGAATTGGCAATCTGGCTGTTGATGACAATGCTTCCCTCGGCAATCAGCGAGTTCTGCACATAGGAGCTTTGCACCTTCGCCGGAGGCAGCATCCGCGCATTGGTGTAGAGGGGATGGTCGGGGTCGTACAGGTCGAAGTCGGGCTGGTCTTTGGCCAGCATCATGTTGGCTTCGAAGAACGACTTGATGGTACCAATGTCGCTCCAGTAGCCGCCAAACGGATAGCTGGCCACGCGGTGCGAGTCGATGGCACGCGGAATAATGCCGTGGCCAAAGTCGTGGTCATCGGGGTAGGCGTCGAGCATCTCGCGCAAGAGCCCCTGGTCGAAGATATAGATGCCCATTGAGGCCAGGTAGATGCGGTCCTCTGCCTCCATTTCGGCAGAAACCGGGCTGCTCTTGCCCTCGAGTTCGTCCGCTGCGGGCTTCTCCGAAAACTCGGTGATGATCTGCTCATCGTCGGTCTTCAGGATGCCAAACGCCGGCGCTTGTTCGGCAGTCACCGGGATGGTGCCGATGGTGATATCAGCCCCAGTTTCCTGGTGATGCGCCAGCATCTTGGCATAGTCCATCGAGTAAAGCTGATCGCCCGACAGGATGAGCACCTGCTTGTGCTTGTACCCCTCCATGTGGTCGAGGCTGCGCCGCACCGCATCCGCCGTGCCCTGAAACCAGTCTTTTGATGCCGGGGTCTGCTCGGCCGCAAGCATCGTCACAAAGCCGTTGCTGAAGCGGTCGAAGCGGTAGGCCCGCGCAATGTGGCGGTTCAGGCTGGCCGAGTTAAATTGCGTGAGCACAAAGATGCGCTTAATCCCCGAGTTCAGGCTGGTCGAAATGGGCACATCGATAAGACGGTAGCGCCCGGCCAGCGGCACAGCCGGTTTGGCGCGCAGTTTGGTGAGCGGGTACAGCCGCGTGCCTGCACCTCCCCCTAAAATGACGCTAATGACGTCTTTGGAGATGTTCATAAGGAAAAAACGGGTCGCAATGGGAGGAATGACGAGAAGCGCTACCGTAACATGCGAAGTAGAAGGTTCAGGAGCAAGGTCAAAATTACGCTGACCACGATCATCGTGCCCAGCGGCAGGTAGACCCGCATGGATTCCGTCTGAAACGACATGTCGCCTGGCAGTTGGCCCCAGTCGATGACGGTGCTGCTAATCCAGACCAGACTGCCGATCACGATGAGCAACAGCCCACTACCAATGAGCCATCGTGCAATGCTGGGTATATCCATAGCAAAAGTGTCGTTACGCGTTGATTGCTTACATTATGCGTAGCACACGGCAGTACGCCGCTTTCCGAGCATACACGACTCGTTGAAATTTCGTGGCACCTTGGCGCAGACGCTCCGTGTATATTTATGTCTGTGTTCTCCTGGCTTAATTGTCTTGTGCCCATGCTCAACACCGTACTTGTGCTTATTCACATTGTGACCGCATCGGCTTGGTTTGGGCTGGGCTTGCGTCTGGCCGGGAAAGCGCGTGCGGTCCTATCTCTGGAAGGAGCCGCTGCCGCTGCCCTCGCGGAAGATACGCGCAGCACCGTTACATGGATGAACGGGTTTATTGTGCTTACGCTGGTGTTTGCGTACGCCAACTTCTTTACCAGCGGCGGTTTTGCTGCGTACGGTCCGCAGTTTCATGCGGCACTGACTCTCATGCTGGTGCTGGTGGGCGTACAGTTTTTCATGATTCGTCCGGGATGGAACACCCTGGCCGATCTTGTGAGCAACGGCGCAGACGCTACAAGCGATGCTGCCGACAGCGCGCGCAAGAAAGTGGCCATTGGCACGGGCATCGGCCACCTGCTGTGGGTTGTGCTGCTTGTACTGATGTACTTCGATCAACTGATCGGTCCGATGCTATAATGCTGCTATGACAGAAAATTGCTTCACCATTCATACCACCTCCGCATGCGTCGTTGATGTATGGAGGGATGGACGTGTGGAGGGTTGGAGGAGTACACCGTTCATCGGTAGCTGTTAGATCGCAGCAAGTGGTGCCTCCCAAGCAGTCATCTCGGATAATCCCGACTCCTGTCGGGAGTAGAGCCGGGATCTTTTGCGGCCTTCCATGCCAATCCTTCGCCTGAGCTACTCAACCATTGACCTGTGACACAGCAGTAGCTCAGTAGCAGAAGCTTCTTGCAGGTGGCAAGTCATGCGGTGCGGTCATGGGGTTCCGCGTGCGATGAAAGCATCATCGAACCGGTGTTTGAGCGCTTCCTGCACCGCCTTGGCGTCATCGCGGGTGGCCATTGGACCTACACGCACGCGGTAGTATGGCGTCTGCCACACTACGCGCACGGGCGGGTCGTCGTAGCGGTGCAGCGGCTCGGGGCGCGTGTCTACCTCCTCCCACCACGCCGCGGCCTCTTGCCACACCGCCTCGGCATCGGATCGTGCATCGGCCATGCCCACTTGAACGAAGAACGCGCGCTCGGGCATCGCCGGAGCTGCTTCGGTATCGTCGGTCTCCTCGCTCGTTAGTCCCACCGACTGGCAGCCCATCAGTCCCAGCGCTGCGACCACAAGAACGATGACGATCGACACACCGCGTGGTGATACGTGTGCAGATGTGGTAGATGTGTGCGTTGACGTTGATGCGTGCATGCCTTGCTTCCCCATTATGAACAGTTCCAGCCCAATGCATTGCGGCTTCGTTGCACCCTGTGCACCGAACGCTTGATCCCCGGCGGTGTAGTTCCCATATTGCACTCCGTTGCCCCACCTTCCTAACTGCTCTCCTACGCCTTCCTGTTATGCTTGACTTTTCCTACCGCCATGTGTTCACGCTCGTACTTGGGCTGCTCATTGCGGCCTGGCCAGCCCATGCGCAAGATCGCGACGCCTCTGAGGCCCGTGTGAGCTCCAATGCCGAGGTTCACCAAACCATTGGCACCACCGAGGTCCGCGTTACCTACGGACGCCCGAACGTGCGCGGACGCGACATCTTTGGCGACCTGGTCTCCTACGATACGGTCTGGCGTACCGGAGCCAACGAAGCCACCACAATCACCTTCTCCGACGATGTGCAGGTGAACGAGGAAGACGTGTCTGCTGGTACCTACGCGCTGTTCACGATTCCTGACGAAGATAATGCCTGGACGCTCATCCTCAACAACACGCCTAACCAGTGGGGCGCGTACGATTATGAGTCGGACGATGACGAGATGCGCACCACGGTCGAGGCATATCAGGCCGACTCCTTTCGAGAGCAGATGACGTTTACGTTCGAAGCGGTCGATGAAACTTCGGCTACGCTGCTCCTGCACTGGGCCGACACCGCCGTTCCAATTCCGCTCACCACTGCCTCTGCCGAATGACGTTTCGCTTTCCTACCTCCTGGTCTTGCGCATGCTGGTTCTGGGGGATGCGCAGCATCGCGACCGTTGGCGGGGCTGTGTTGCTTGTGTTGAGCAGCGGCTGCACTACGCCGACGCCTGACCCGAGCACGAACCTCGATGCCTACCTCGATACGGTCATTGCTGCCCATGGCGGCGATGTGCTCGACCGGGCCACTGTTACGTTCACCTTTCGCGGCGACGACTTTACGCTCCGCCGTAACGAGGGCCAGTTCCGCTACGAGCGCGTTACAACGGATTCAACAGGCCGTCGCATGGTAGAAGGACTCACCAACACCGATGTGTATCGCGTTGTAGAGGGCGACACCACTGCGCTCTCCAACGAAGAACAACGCACAATAGCAACCGCTGTTAACTCGGTAGCCTACTTTGCGCTCTTGCCGTACCCGCTTCAGGATCCCCCTGTGCAAGGCACCTATGCTGGTGCCGATACCGTAGCGGGCACCGCGTACCATCGCGTTGCTGTGTCGTTTAGCGAGGGGGGCGGCCAGGATTACCAAGATGAGTTTCTGTACTGGTTCGACCAGGCCACCCACGCACTCGACTACATGGCATACGCGTACGGTATAGGTGGGCCTGCCGAGGATCAGGGCACGCGGCTGCGGGAGGCCTTCAATGTGCGCACCGTCAACGGCGTACGCATCGCCGATTACTACAACTATCGTGCTGCGGGCATAGGACCCGAAACGCTGGATGCCTATCCCGACTCGCTGGCCCAGGACGCTGTTGAGCAGGTTTCGACGGTTGCACTGGAAGACGTACGCGTAACGCCGCTGCCGTAGGTTGAGGACGAGTTCTACCCGTCTCATCCATTTTCTTGCCGTTGTCTACTCGGGATATGCGTAGTGAGATGAAGCAACTGTTTTCGGACGGTCGGTCTGTTCTTGTTGCCTGTTTGGTAGGTGGTATCGTTCTTATCCTTGCGGGCTGTGGAGGCGACTCTGATTCCTCCTCCGAATGCGCCACCGAGGCCGGCGACCGGGCGACGTTCCAGTGCGACAGTGGGACCGTGATTCAGGTGGAGCATCCAACCGATTCGACAGCGGTACTGACATACGACGACCAAACGCTCCGTCTGACGAACGCGCCTTCGACCAGTGCAACACGCTACACGGGCGACAAACGCGAGTGGTGGGTGAAGGGGCGCGGCGAAGGAGCCCGCGGCACGCTTTTCGCACGGGTCAATCCGATGACCGGCCCGAGGCGTTGGAAGACTGCGTACAGGAGTAGGCCATTGATACCAACTCCGCATGCGTAGTTGGTGTGTGGACGTGCGAATGAGCGATGCTGTAACCGGATTTGGCATTCCCTCTGGTTCGGTTAGCAAATGATCGTATACGAACCGGCAAAGCTATTTCGTTGAACAAACAGCATCGTATCATACCACAGCTTTGCATCCTCCCAACGGACCCATCATGAGATTTATCATGTCCCGACTCTTTTTTCTTGCTTTTCTGCTTCCTCTGCTTGCAGGGCAGCCTGCTGTTGCTCAAGACAGCACCTCGAACGCACGCACCATTCAGGTGGAGGGCGAGGCCACTGTGCAGGCTACGCCCGACCAAGCCACAGTGCGCTTTGGTGTCGTAACACGCGCCGACGCACCCGAAGCCGCTCGCGAAGGGCCGTCTCGACGTCTTCCAGATCTACGAGGCGCTGGTCGTGGACGACATCCGCCGCGCCGCCGACGTGTTCCGCCCGCAGTGGGACGACAGCGACGGCCGGTACGGCTGGGTCTCGCTCGAGGTCGATCCCCGGCTGGCCCACGACACCGAGCGCACGATCGCCGAGGCCGAGCACCTGTTCGGCCGGGTGGACCGCCCCAACGTGTTCATCAAGGTCCCCGGCACCGCCGCGGGCGTGCCGGCCGCGCGGCACCTGCTGCGGCACGGCGTGCCGGTGAACATCACGCTGCTCTTCGGCCTGGACCGCTACGGCGAGGTGCTCGAGGCGTACCTCCAGGCGATGGAGGAGCGCGTCGAGGCGGGCGACTCCCCGGACGTGGCCTCGGTCGCGAGCTTCTTCCTGAGCCGGATCGACGTCGCCGTCGACCCGCTGCTGGACGAGATCGCTGCGCAAGGGGGCGAGCTGGCCCCGCGCGCCGCGCGCCTCAAGGGCCGCATCGCGGTCGACAACGCCAAGCTGGCCTACCGCGACTGGCAGGCGGTCGTCGCCGGAGACCGCTGGCGCGCCCTGGCGGAGGCCGGCGCCCGTCCGCAGCGGCTGCTGTGGGCGTCGACGGGAACGAAGAACCCCGACTACTCGCCGGTGATGTACGTCGAGCCGCTGATCGGGCCGGACACGGTCAACACGATGCCGACGGCCACGCTGGACGCCTACCGCGAGCAGGGGGAGCCGGCCGAGCGGATCGAGGAGGGCGTGCAGGAGTCCGAGGCGCGCATGGCGGAGCTGCAGGCGCTGGGGATCGAGATCGACGCCGTCACCGCGCGGCTCGAGGACGAAGGGGTCGAGAAGTTCGTCACGCCGTTCGAGTCGCTGTTGGGCACGCTGGAGGAGGCCACCGCCGAGGCGGACTGACCGACCTCGGCCCGGCGCCTCGGCCCGGCGCCTCAGCCCAGCGCCTCGGCCGGGCTCAGTCCGCGAGGCGCCCCCGGAGCAGCGCCACGTAGCCGACCGCCGCGACGAAGGCGAAGAAGAACCATTGCGCCGCGTACGACAGGTGCGGGCCGCCCTCGGGCCGCGGGGCGTCCGGCACGATCGGCAGCGCGGCCTCGGTCGCCGTCGCGCCGTCCGCGTCGGTCGTCGCGCCGTCGAGGACGAGGCTGGCGCGCTCGAGCTCGATCAGGAACGGTGCCAGCGGCACCGGGATCTGCGGCTGCAGCCGGTCCACGTCCGGACGCGCGATCCGCTGAAGCGGCCCCTCGGGCGGATCGCGCGGCGCCAGCGCCGCCAGCCGTCCCGAGGGCGCGTCCGCCTCCGGCATCAGCCGGCCCTCCACGCGGACGACGCCGGCCGGGGGCGCCCACGGCGGCAGCGACGGGTCGTCGACCCGGTAAGGGATCCAGCCGCGGTCCACCAGCACGGCCGGCCCGTCCACCAGCTCGCCGTCGGCGCCGACGCGCTGAAGCGGCGTGAGCACGTGGAAGCCGGGCCGATCGTCCAG
>NZ_JAWOAR010000291.1:0-5109 GCF_046498435.1 Longimonas sp.
GCACGAAGGCACGCGCACCCCCGACCGCACCGGTACGGGCACGATCAGCATATTTGGCGCGCATCTGTCGTTCGACCTACAGCAGGGCTTTCCGCTGCTCACCACCAAGCGCGTGTGGATGCGCGGCGTTGTCGCGGAGCTGCTCTGGTTTCTGGACGGCGGCACGAACATCCGTCCGCTTGTGGAGCAGAGCGTCTCCATCTGGACCGACTGGCCGCTGCGGCGCTACCGCGAGGCCACCGGCGAGGCGATTGCGCAAGACGACTTTGAGCAGCGCATCTGCACCGATGCTGACTTTGCTGCCGAATGGGGCGAACTGGGCCCCGTCTACGGCAAGCAGTGGCGCGACTTTGACGGTGTGGATCAGCTGGCGCGGCTGGTGGAGGGGCTGCGCTCCAATCCGCACTCGCGGCGGCATCTGGTGAGCGCCTGGCATCCGTCTCAGGTGGATGCGATGGCGTTGCCGCCCTGCCACTATGCGTTCCAGTGCCACGTGGAGCCGGTGTCCGACGGCCCCGACCGCCTTTCGCTGATGTGGCAGCAGCGCTCGGTGGATTCGTTTCTCGGGCTGCCGTTTAACATCGCCAGTTACGCACTTCTCACGCATCTCCTGGCCGACCAAACCGGCTACGTACCCGGCACGCTACATTTTAGTGGGGGCAACTGTCACATCTACCAGAACCACGTGGAGCAGGTGCGCACGCAGCTTCAGCGCACGCCGTATGCGCTCCCCACGCTTACGGTGGATACAGCGCCCTCGCTCTTCGACTACACGCCCGAGCACATCCACGTGCACGATTACGAGCACCACCCAGCATTGCCCGCGCCCATCGCGGTGTGAGCGTCGTGCCGCGCATGAGAGACGCACGAAAGGTCTGCTGCGCTCCCAGTTTCGTGCTACCGGCACTATGCGTTCTCCAGACGCTGTGTGAGATCAATATCCCCATTGATAACGTAGCACGTCATCTTTTTGCTCTTCCAACGCTTAACCAGTTGCTCGGCGGCGATGGCCTGGTGCTTGGTTGGAAACCACTCCACAAAGACAAGACGCCACGGACGGTACCGCGCGGTGAATCCGGTACTGGTTGTGTTCTGGTGCTGAAGGCGCCGTTCGGGATTGCTGGACCTTCCCACATAGAAGCGATCAGCCGTTTCCGACTGAAGAATGTAGAGCGTGTGGGGCGTGGCCATTGCGCCGGGCCAGATATGCAACGAAAAAAGCTCCCCGGGCTGGACTCGAACCAGCAACCCTGCGGTTAACAGCCGCATGCTCTACCAATTGAGCTACCGAGGAATATTAAGTTGTGATGGTACGCGTATCGTGTCGGTGTGTGGGACTCGAACCCGCATCCCGACGGCTGTCGGGATAACAGCCGCATGCTCTACCAATTGAGCTACCGAGGAGTGTTTGCATACACGGGGGGCTCCGTGCGTTGCGGTCGTTATCAATGCGACGCGTGGGGTGCAGTTCCCAGCGGGCACATGCATGGTAGCTCTTTTTCTGCGAGAGGTCAAGGGCTTGACTTTTATTTCAAGAGGAGGATGCGTGAAGGGCATTGTCGGTTGCGGTATCGGTTGCCAAAACAATCAGTTCGGTGGTGGCGTCGAGCGGATTCGCAAACGCATCGGAGGTGCCCCATGCTGCCAGGCCTCCTGCCACTGCAATCAGCACGATGAGCGCGGCAATGATGGTAAGCTGCGCAAACCATCCATGCTGGGGATCCAGCGCTCCAGTCGAAACAGCAGCCAACGAGCAATGCGGGAGCGCGACATGCGAAGAAGCTACAAGGGGAGCGATACGGTGCGCATCGGGCATACGCAAGACACGACAGCACGATGTGACGTGCAGCTCTCCGTATCCACCTAATCGAAAAATCGGATGGTTAAGGGATAGGTGTACCAGACGTTGTTGGAGGCCCGCACCGCGGCGACGATTGTCAGTATCACATCGATGGCAAGGACGATGGGCAGAAGGATAAACCCGACCAACACAAAAATGAGAAGCGCCGATATAATCCCGTAGATGGTCATGTTGATCTGGAAATTGAGCGCCTCAGCCGCATGATGGTGCACGTACTCCGATTCATCTTTCTTGATCAGATAGATGGCCAGCGGCCCCAGGATATTTCCAAACGGGATAATAAACGTGGAGAACGCCAGCAGATGACTGACGATTGCTAATTTGTTTTCTTCATCTGAGATCGGAGAGGTAGGGGCGTCCATAGGAGCTGCAGTAGATTGGGATATCAAAGCGGGCGCTTTACGGTTATTTTATAATTCAAAGTATACCAGCTACTGTCAGTAAAATCAACACCGCATGAACAAGCGCGCCCCAAACAGCAATGGAGCACAGGCCGGTTACGCAGCGTCCGTGTAATCCGCCCGCCCCGGAATCACGCCGCGCGCGCCACACTTGGGATTCGAGACATCGCCTGCGTAGCGTAGGGCTAACAGACAAGCGTGTCAAGAAGCTCCTCAACATCGTTCACATGATGCCCGAACCTGAACGCACGCCTGAATACGCTGACGGATAGATGAGGCACATTCCGTCTCCTGCCGTCGTTGTACGAAAAACGCCTGTGGGTTTCAGGAGAGCCCACCAAAGAGCCCTGTCCATTTTGTTTGGGTCGATTGCCATGAAAGACACCGTTCAAGTAGAGCTAAACGTACCGCACGATCTGCTGCGCACCCTTGAGGTGTCTGAGAATGAACTTGGTCCTCAACTCAAAAAACTGATTGCGTTGGAGCTCTTTCGCGAGGAGCGGATCTCTTCGGGGAAAGCCGCCGAGTTATTGGGTCTGTCGAAAGCCGAGTTCATCGATCTTCTGGATCAGCACGGAATCGCCTATTTTACCGAGACCCCCAATGAGTTGAGGGCGCAGGTAAAGACCCTCCGGAAAAAGATAGATGCCGCTTCGACATGACGGTTGTCAGCAATACGGGACCACTGATCGCCCTGGCACGAATCCGAGAGATCGAGTGGCTTCCCCGTCTCTACGGCGATATTTTGATTCCTGAAGCCGTGCACCGGGAGATCATGACGCCCGATAAGAAGCGAGCAGGAGTAGATACCTTCGTGAATGCAGCGTGGCTCCATGTTGAACCCGTATCGGAGCAGGCAGCGGTGAGTCAGCTTCGCAGCACCTTAGATGCTGGGGAAAGTGAAGCAATCGTACTGGCGCTTGAGCGTGAAGCCGACATTCTACTCATGGACGAAGCGCTCGGTCGTCGGGCCGCTGATGCTCGGGGCGTTGCCCTTTCGGGAACGCTCGGTGTACTACTTCTCGCGAAAGAAGAGAAGTTGATTGATGACGTAACCTCTGTTCTTGATCGGCTCATTAGCACGGGTTTTCGGATCGGCGATGCGCTGTACGAATTTGTGCTGGAGCAGGCGGGCGAAGCATAATTCCTATGCGACGGGGGACGGGGTAAACTCGATCAAAAGAAAGATGAGCACGCAAGCGCCTATGTAGCATCCGTATAATCCGCCCGTCCCGGAATCACGCCGCGCACGCCGCCAGTCGGATTCGAGACATCGCCTGCGTAGCGGGGGATGATGTGGATGTGGGCGTGGGGAACGGTCTGTCCAGCCGCTGCGCCGGTGTTGATGCCGATGTTGAACCCGTCAGGGCGGTAGCGCTCGGTCAGCAATTCCTGTACGCGCTGTGCAAGCATCCAGCAGGCGGTTTGTTCGGCGGGATGCAGATCGAAGTACGATTCCACGTGGCGTTTCGGCAGAATCAGGGCGTGTCCGTCGGATACGGGATATTTGTCGTGGATGGCGTAAGCCTGGGCGGATTCGGTAATCAGTTCGCGCTCCGCATCGGGATGGCAAAATGGGCAGTCTCCTGTCGCATCCCTCTGATTATAATGCCGGTAGCGGTAGATCTCGCAGAACTCGGTGCGTAGTACGCTTTCATAGGGAAGCACCACGTTGCACTGATACGTGGGTTTGCGATGCACGTAATGCGTGCGGAATCCGGGTCGTGTTACATCGCGCCGCACAGTGAAATAGGCACTGCCAGATGGCTCCAGCAACTCAGACACCTCCATGAGCACACGGGCCTGAGCGCGCCGCATCAGCACATTCAGCACGTAGTGACACAAAATGGTGTCGAAGTGTCCTTCTGGCTTCTCGGGTGCGTAGTGCGGATCGTAGCCCGTCACGTCGTATCCCTTCTGGCGCAGAAACGCGACATCGGCACCGTGTCCGCATCCAAAATCGAGCACGCGGCCTTCAATGCGGTTCATAGAAAGCAGACGGCGTGTGGGATACGAAGGGCGATCGCGCTCCTTTGCGGTGAGGTGTGCGTTGGGATTGGGCTGATTGGACATAGTAGAATGGTGATTTATGGCGTTAGAAACGGGACCAGTTGCGGGCGTTTGCCACCTGTCTGATGAACTGCATGGTGGCGTGAGTTACCGACTCGGGAAACGATGCTCCTTTGAGATCTGCCTCCGTAAATCGGTGCGCGACATCATTGCGGAGGGCCGCCTCTAAATCAGAGTGCTGCACGTAGTGCTGGTATGCATCAACGAGGTGCGGCCGTGCCGCTTGGAGGCGCTCTTTGGTAGGCAGACGATCGCGCTTTTTGTGGCTGTTGAAGTTGGGATCCGTGGGCACCAGATTCCACAACTCGTTGATCGGGTAGACCGCCAGCGGAATAAGGTGATCGACAGCGTAATCGCTGCTGGAGCGGAGTTTCTTTTCTGACCACGGACAGGTGAACACGTGCCCCTCCATCATGAGCACATCGATGTGATTGCGCTCCCACGTAAGTGCTGTACGGCTGTCGGGACGAGCTGTGAGGAGCTTGTACACCATGCCGCGGTCTACCTCTGAACTGGGCTGATCAACGGTCTCTGTAAACAGACACCATTCGTGAATGCAGAGCGCTTCGATCCAGAGCGAAAGCCCGCGAAACGTGTCCCACAGGTTGGCAGGGACGACCAGGCATTTGGCATCGGGTGAGGTGCCCGGCAGGGCGCGAACCTTTCCGCCAAGTTGCTTGAGGCGGGTCGGCTTGTCGAAGACCGTCCACTCGCCCGGACCCGCGTGCCGGATCGGCATGGGGAGCGCACGTCTGGCAATTTTGCGACGGGCTGTCC
>NZ_JAWOAR010000298.1:0-3322 GCF_046498435.1 Longimonas sp.
TCGAAGACGGCACCCCCGACGACTTCAAGTCGATGCGCGAGGTGGTGCGCCGCCGCTACAAACGGATGGCGAACGAAGGCGGCCTGTGGCCCGATCTGCTCGTGGTAGATCGCGCCAAAGGCTAGCTCTCCAGCACGGTAACCGTCCTCAAGGAGCTCGACGTGTACGGCCTGTTTCCGGTCATCGGCATCGCCAAGCGGCTCGAAGAAATCTTCCGCCCCGGCGACCCTGACCCGCTCTACCTGGGCAAAGACCACCCATCCCTGAAGCTACTCCAAAACCTGCGCAACGAAGCGCACCGCTTTGCCGTCACGTACCAGCGCAAGCGCCGCAAGAAGAAAACCCTGCGTTCTGAGCTCCTGGATATCCACGGCATCGGCGAAAAGACCGCCCAGACCCTGCTCCGCGAATTCGGCTCGCTTAAGCAAGTAAAACAGGCGGATACAGAGGCGCTCGCCGAAGTCGTAGGCCCCGCCAAAGCCCAGAAGGTAGCGGAGTTCTACCGGGAAGCGGCCTCGGAGGCATAGCGTATCGCCCTACGCAGTACTGATGCACAGTGCACACGCTGCCGTATGCTAAGACCAGGCGGAGAAGCCAGCCCGCACGATCCCCGGACGGGGGCGGTGTTCTGCCAACCCTCATCTTAAGTCATCCCGATGCCCGCAGAGCCTTCCGCACCGCGTCCCCCGAATCTTAATGCGATTGTGTTGAACCGTATCGGCAGCGTTGAAACGTCCGCATAGGGCGTAGGTACAGTACGATCCAGCAAGCAGCGGTCTGCGCCGCGACATCTGGATAAAGAAGAATCTGCAACCTATACCACAGGGAGCTTACCTCCAGGACTGGCCGGCAGGCCTCACCGCAGGGCGTGCGGAGATCCCTCCTCATCGCGCCCCGGCGGCTGTGCATCAGAGGACTTCAAGGTGCACAGGTAACAGTGGACGTCGAAAGGCTCTGGGCGGCTACCCACATTGTCGAAGAAGAGGTTCTTCTCCCCTGGTCGTCCGCAGATGCTGCTTGCTTCCCTTGTGCCCCACTCGTGGCTTCTGGCTGACGGGTGGGGTTTTTCTGATGCTCGTTGCTGCACCTAACGCCATCTGCGCGTCATGATTCATCTGCAAAACGTCTCGGTTGTATTTGGCGGGACGCCCATCTTCACCGATCTGTCGTGGGCCATTCCCGACGAGGAGCAGCGCATCGGGCTCGTTGGGCCCAACGGTGCGGGCAAGTCTACGCTGCTGCGCGTGATTACCGGCGACCAAGAGATCGAGTCGGGTCGCGTAGATCGCGGGGCCACCACAGTAGGCTACCTGGAGCAGAGCCTGAACGAGCAGCCCGGCGACGCCACCGTGCGCGAGGCGGCCCTGCAGGCGTTCGACGAAGTGTTGGAACTCGAAGCTCGCGAAGAGAAAATCACTGCGCAGTTGGAGGCCGCCACCGACTACGAGAGCGATAGCTACGCGAAGCTGCTCGACCGCCTGAGCCGCGTGCAGGAACAGCTCAACGCCCGCGATGCCCACCGCATCCGCTCGCAAACCGAGGCCACGCTGGCCGGACTCGGCTTCCAGCCCGACGACATGGAGCGTCCTCTGAAGTCGTTTTCGGGGGGGTGGCGCATGCGGGTGGCCCTGGCCAAGCTGCTGCTTCAGCGCCCGGATGTGCTGCTGCTTGACGAGCCCACCAACCACCTCGACATCGACAGCATTGCCTGGCTCGAGAGCTATCTCGATTCGTACAGCGGCACGGTGGTGCTCGTGAGCCACGACCGTTACGTGCTCGACCGCATGGTCACGCAGATCGCCGAGCTCACGCGGGGCCGCCTTAGCCTCTACGACGGCTCGTACTCGTATTACCTCGAAGAGCGCAAGGAGCGCCGTGCGCAGTGGAAAGCCGAGTACGAGAACCAGCAGAAGCGCATCAACGAGATCGAGGAGTTCATTTCGCGCTTTCGCTACAACGCCTCGAAGGCGGCCCAGGTGCAGAGCCGCATCAAGAAGCTGGAGAAGATGGAGCGCATCCCGCCGCCCCCCGATAGCGAAGACCGCATCTCGTTCCGCTTCCCCGACCCGCCGCGCTCCGGACGCGTGGTGCTGGAGCTGTCTTCCTTCTCAAAAACCTACGCGGGCGAAAACGGCCCCGTGCGCGTATTCGACGATGCGGGCCCGCTGGCTGTAGAGCGGGGCGACACCATCGCACTGGTGGGTCCCAACGGCGCCGGGAAGTCCACCCTCGCGCGCATGCTACGGGGCACCGAAGCCTTCGAGGGCGAGCGCAGCGAAGGACACAACGTGCAGCTGGCGCACTTCGCCCAGCACCAGGCCGATGCGCTGCCCATGGACGCCACCATCATGCAGACCGTGCGCGGCGTCTCGCCCAGCACACCCGACACCACGCTCCGCACGCTGCTCGGGGCCTTCCTCTTCACCGGCGACGATGTGTTCAAGCAAATAGAGGTGCTCTCGGGCGGCGAGAAGAGCCGCGTAGCGCTGGCCTGCACGCTACTCTCACCCGCCAACGTGCTCATTCTCGATGAGCCCACGAATCACCTCGACATCCAGTCGAAAGATGTACTCATCGAAGCCATTCAGCAGTACACCGGCACCTGCATCATTGTGAGCCACGACCGCTACTTCTTAGACGAAGTGAGCACCCACACGTGGCGCGTGGGCAACGGCGACGTGCGCATCTTCCACGGCCCCTACTCCGAAATGCAGTGGCAGGTCGAGCATGGCACCGCCGCCGCGTTAGACCCCGATCCGGATGCAGCATCGAACAGCGCCAACGGCACAGCCGACGCTGCACATGAAACGTCAGAGTCCGCTACGACACCCACAAACGGCACCTCGCTCCGCCCCGACGACGCGTTCGCCGACCTGAACTCGTACGAGGTGCGCCAGGAGATGGAGGCCACCGAAGAGAAAATCATGGAGCTGGAAGCCAAGAAAGAGGAACTGGAGGCTCAGATGGCCGATCCGGCAGCGCTTGAAGAGGGCAACATGCGCGCGCTCACCGAAGACTACCAGGCCCTCGAAGCCGAACTTGCCGAGCTCTACCCGACCTGGGAGGCCCTCACCGAGCACGTCATGGCGCTTGAGGAAGCGTAAGTCCGCTGCGCGAACGGGATACAGAGGGATACGACGTATCGATGCAGCGTTTGAGCGCGGCAGCAACGTAGAGGCACAAGGTCGATGCGGCAATCCCCCTTTTCGTTAAGCTAAATCCCACGTAGCATGTTCAAGATGCATCTTCAGAGGATCGTGCTCCTTGCCGCTTTCATGCTGAGCCTGCACGTCAGTCCACTGGCTGCGCAGATCACCACGCT
>NZ_JAWOAR010000273.1:0-4643 GCF_046498435.1 Longimonas sp.
ATTTTGCAGACGCCTACGGCTTAAAACAAATCCCGGTGGAAATATCCGGCAAAACGCCCAGGGCCACGGACCTGCAGCGGCTGATCACCCTTGCCCGGGAAAAAGGCATTCAAACGGTCATGCGGGCTCGTGTGCAGAGCGAAGGCGCTGACGTGGGCACGCTCGATACCGAGATCACCTATGCGGATCTGGGGCTCGACATCGATGCGCGCCTTATGCATACCGACGGTAGCACGTTTACCATGGCAGGGACCTTCCCCATCGACCTGAGGCTCGACGCTCCGACGCCCGCCGACGTGATGGATACGCCCGTCGATCTACGCATCCAGGCCGAGGCATTCGCGATGGACTGGCTGAATCCGTTCCTGGATCCGGCTGTCATGCAAGACCTTACCGGCCGCATCGAGGCTGATGCACGCATCGCGGGCACGCGCACCGCGCCCGATGTGCAGGGCGAGGCCACCCTGAATGCGCTTAGCGTTGTGCTTACCGACTTAGAAAGCCGCTACCGCCAGGGGCGCGCCGAACTCGAATTGCGGGGTAATCGCATTACCATCGTAGAGTCGGAAATCCGCTCCGACGGACGCGGGCGCATGACGGCCTCTGGAACCGTTGATCTGGAGGACCTGACGCTGGGCCGGATCGACCTGGATGTGACAGCGGATAACTTCCAGGCTGTGAACACGCGCGCCTACCGGCGGGGTACCATCAACGGGGAAATGGCTGTGCAGGGTACCACAGAACGTCCCAGCCTCACGGGACGGGTACAGGTGGTGCGCGCCGATATTTCGTACGATGATCTTGACACAGAAGCCGCTGCCGAGCTGGAAACGGTCGCACTCAACGAAAGCGACCGCGCTGACCTGGAGCGCCGCTTTGGTCTTCGCCTCACCGATGCCGATACGACAGCCTACGACACCTATCAGGCCATGGCAATGGATTTGGAGGTCGAAATCCGGCGCGAAACGTGGCTGCGCTCGCGCTCGTCGCTTGGGTTGAACATCCAGTTCAGTGGCGACCTTGATCTCCAAAAAGCGCACGACGAAGACCTGGAGTTGTACGGATCCATCGACATTGTGCCGGAACGCAGCACCGTAGAACAGTTCGGACAGGTATTTCAGGTCAACGAGGGGGTGCTTACCTTCAACGGGCCCGTCGACGACCCACGGATGTCGTTTGCAGCGGTCTACGAGCAACGCGCACGTGAAACCCGCGACACCGAAGTTGCCATTACGCTAAATGGCGAGGGGCGCTTGGGAGATTTGGATCTGAACTTTAGTTCGGAGCCGCCCATGTCGACATCCAACATTCTGTCGTACCTGGCCACAGGCCGCCCGGCAGATAGCTTGTTGGGCGGAGGGGGCGAGGATAGCGGAGGCAGTGGGGAGCTTGCTACTCAACTGGCTATTGGGCAGGCGTCCAACTTCGTCGAAAACCTGGCAGCCAGCCAGCTTGGGCTCGATGTGGTACGTCTTCAGGTGCGTCCAAACGGCATTTCGTACCTTACGGTGGGGCGCTACTTCACGCCGCGCTTATACGTCTCGGTTGAGCAGCCCATCGACACAGGCGATAGCCAAACCGAGGTGCTCGAACCCGACCTCCTCCTGGAATATGAACTGACGCGTACGCTTCTGGCGCGTGTGCTGCGGCGGCAGTCGAGTCTGCGCTTTAATCTTCTGTACGAGCGCGCCTACTGAGAGCCTGCCAGCGGCCGTGCAGATGTATGTCTTCAGCCGCCCTTCCACCCCTTCACACTTCCACCCCTTCACACTTCCACCCCTTCACACACCAACGAAGCATGCAGAGGTGGCATAAGGCGTTTGCATCTCCCGGTCTAATTCAAGCTAATTCAAGAACGTGTCGCAGCGGCGGTACGTCAGGTCGCCCGTGGGAGTATAGACCCGAACAATTGCTTGCCCTTTTGTAACCTCGGTCTGATATGATTCCTGCTGATGCGACTCTTGGAGGGTATCAGCCGCAGACTGTGTGCGTTGCGTAGAATCGTTATCGGGGGCTGTGACCATCCAGGCGCCGGACTGTACGTCCACACGAACCGTTTTGGTGATAATACGGAACGAGGCTCTCGTCCGAGTTGCCACGCGGTGTTGGTAGTACGACCAGGCCAGGAATCCGAGGGGAAGGGTCCATGCAAGACCAACTAAGAACAGCGACGCAGTCATAAGAAACCGGGAGTAAGATGCATAAGCCTGTATGGCCCGCCTATGCATCAAGGATAATACCAGAACGCCATTGGAGGAGTCCCAGTGCTCCGAAAGTGGGTATATCGGCCCAAATCGACGGTAAGGAAGCAGGAGTCCATCAGAATTGGAGGGCTATTGCGATACAACATGTGGTAAATCCTACCTATTAGGGGGGCAGAGCGTACGATTGAAATCATTGATACCAAACCCAATCCGGTTGCATGATTGTGGTATCGCTCCTCTACAGCGCCCCGGATGTACGTCGCCATTCGGCTTTTGGTCTCGTGTCTACGCACACCAGGGGCTAAAGCACAGGTATAGCACAGCGTAGTGCTGTGTCAACCCTCATTTTGATGGTTGCACTGCAATCAGCCCCCACGAAGCCTGTCATGGTGAGCGCAGTCGAACCATCTCCTTGGCGTTTAGCAGTAACTTTTCGGGACGGCACGACACGCGTATCCATCTTGGTTCAACCCACAGAATGACCTGTGACAGAGCAGTAGTGCTGTGTCAACCCCGAAAGGTTGGGTTCAGGGGAAAGGTTTCCCACAACATCGGCACGGCATGCGCGCTACGACCCTCTCTTCCCCCGGCAGAAGCAGGCGGCCCACGGGCCGGGGCACCCCCACATGAGGCCCCTCCACATGAAGTGCTGCTTCAGGTCCACCCCTCAGTCGCTGCGCGACAGCTCCCCTCTCCAGGGGAGCGGCTTCGGGCGGCGCGCTTGTACCTGTTTCTTCTGTGCTAAACACGCACCTCTCCCAGGGAGGAAGAAACCATACGACGCTCTCATGAAGTCCCCCTCAGAGAAGGGGGATTTAGGGGGGGGGTTCCGTGGGCTCAAATGACCCAACCAATCACGTGTGACAGAGCAGTAGATTACGGGTGCGAACGCGTGCTGCTCGGTTCCGGCTCCCCCAGCCTGCTCCAGGCTGCGACTCAAGATCTACAAAGGGACGCCGACTTTAGTCCGGTGCTTAAGCCGATACTCCGAAGAGATGAACATCGAGGGAAGCGCGGAATACAGAAGTTCGCAATACAGAACAACGCATCGCTATATTTGCAACACAGCATCCATACGGTTATGGCTCCTGTTCCTGCCCCTGTTTCTGGCATCCATCATGTAACGGCCTATGCGCCTGATCCGCAGCAGTCGATCGACTTCTACCGCGACGTGCTTGGGCTGCGTCTTGTGAAGCAGACGGTGCTCTTTAACAACCCGTCTGAGGCCTTCCGTGGCCCCACCATGTATCATTTCTACTTTGCTGACGGAGCGGGTACGCCCGGTACCGTCATGACGCTGAAACCCCATCACAGCATTCAGGAGGGACAAGTAGGGCGCGGACAAGCCACTGCTACGGCCTTCACAATTCCTGATGGCTCGGCACTCTACTGGAAAAACCGTCTGGAGGAGCACGACATCCACACGTATCCGCTTACTGACCGCTTTGGGGATACAGTGCTGCGCTTGCACGCCCCGGATGGACAGCCGCTGGAACTCATTACAGGCACTTCCGACATTGCGCCGTGGACGGGCGAGGGCGTGCCCGAAGAGCATGGCATTCGCGGGTTTCATAGCGTCACGATGCATCCCAACAACCCGCAGGAGGCCGCGCATGTGCTCGAAGCGCTCGGGTACGAGCAGGTAGCAGAAGAGCCTACCCCTCAAGATGGGGATTGGATGCGCTTTGCAGTGTCCACCGCCGAGCATGCACGCTTTGTGGATGTGTACAACGAGCCGAATATGCATGAGGGCCGCTGGGGCTATGGCACCGTACATCACGTTGCCTTCCGGGCCACCGACGACGCCCATCAGGAGCAGCTGCGGACATCGCTCATTGCAGCGGGATACGGCGTCACGTCCATGAAAGATCGCAACTACTTCCACTCGGTGTACTTCCGTACGCCCAGCGGCATCAACATCGAAATTGCCACCGATCCGCCCGGCTTCGTCCACGACGAGCCCAACGACCAGCTTGGCCAGACATTGCAGCTGCCGCCGTTCTTGGAGCGGCGTCGCGCGGAGGTCGAGGCCCAACTCGCTGACATTACCCTGTAAGGAAGCATCTGCCGCAATCCAAGTCGGTGTAAATGCGCAAGACTGTTTATGTCCCGTTTTGTATCGTATTTTGTATCGTATTTTGTATCGTACAGATGCGCTGCGTTGTGAGGCATAGGGAATAATAGACCGAATGCAACCGGCAGGATCTGCCGCAGATTTGTGGCTACCTATCGCCGTTCGGCACGGGGCACCTCCAGTTCGAGCGTTCCAACACGCGTGGTGAGCTTGCGT
The DNA here is from genome assembly GCF_046498435.1 of Longimonas sp. Classification (NCBI taxonomy): domain Bacteria; kingdom Pseudomonadati; phylum Rhodothermota; class Rhodothermia; order Rhodothermales; family Salisaetaceae; genus Longimonas; species Longimonas sp. Next base: position 4,495 of record NZ_JAWOAR010000273.1, read on the forward strand.
GTGTAGGACCCATTGCGGTATCCCCGGCGCTGCTCGGTTTGTTCACTGGGGCCGGCCCCGAGGTGCGCAGTCATCTCCGCCTGAAGCAACTGATTGAACAGCGCCTCGGTCAACACCTCCATGCCACGCTTGCCAAAAAGCATCGCTTG
>NZ_JAWOAR010000305.1:0-7354 GCF_046498435.1 Longimonas sp.
AGCATAAAAATAATATCCGGCAAGGAAGCAGTAGATATTTTGGGAATCTCCTTTTTCCCTTCTTCTCTAAATTTAGCCATTGTTTAATTCCTCCTGATTTTTTAACTTCCTATGTCTTTAGGTTCAGCTTCTGAAATAATCATGGGAGTTCCGAAATCGTCAAGGGCGGGGACGAGACCGCGATGGCCAGGATCGGACCCCTGGCCGAGGAACGGGGCGTCGATGTGCGGCTCGCCTTTGACGGCATGGTGCAAGTGCGGAACCGACAACCTCAACCGCGTCGGGTTTACCCAGGTCTCCCGGTGCTAAGGCGCCCCTGGCGCCGCTGATCCGGAGCCGAGCGAAGCGAGGGCCGAAGGTCATGCCTGTGGTACGCACGAAGTAATCCATTCGCCGGTTGAGGGCGAACTCACTCCGCTAACGTATCCCTCCATTGGGGCATGGATCCCAGATCGTCTGCCGACCGCTGTCGGCATCCGTCTGGGATGACGGTGTGGGGGCATAAACAAGCATTTCTGCATGTTCAACAGCGATCATATGTATAGCACAACGCATTGTGACAGAGCACTATCCCCCAATTCAAGATCCTATAGAAACCGAACGAGGCTTCTAATCACTGCGCTGTGTAGCCGCCGTCAAGGACGAGTTCAGCGCCCGTTACGAATCGGGACTCGGTGGAGGCGAGATAGACAACCGCATAGGCCACATCTTCGGGCTGTCCCATGAACCCGATGGGATGCATCGCATCAAGCTCTTCTTTCGAGATCTCATTCATCTCGGCGCCGTAGTCGGCCATGCCGGTATCTACGTAGGCCGGGTGCACCGAATTCACGCGGATGCCCGCATCAGCCAGTTCGATGGCAGCATCTTTGGTCATGGTACGCACTGCGCCCTTGCTGGCGCCGTAGCAGACGTGCCGCGCCGACCCCACGAGTCCGGCAACCGACGACAGATTGATGATGGAGCCTCGCTCGGCATCGCGCATCGCGGGAACGACATGCTTCATGCCGAGGAAGACCCCTGTCACGTTCACATCCATGAGGCGGCGCCACTCCTCGACGGTCGTCTCTTCAAGAGGTTTGATCAGGTAGATGCCGGCGTTATTGACGAGCACAGTGGGGGGCCCAAAATCGCTTGTAACGGCATCGACGACCCGCTTCCAGTCGTCTTCCTCGGTCACGTTGTGGGCATAGAACTGGGCCGCCCCTCCCGCATCGCGAATCTGCGCGGCGGTGGCTTGGCCCTCCTCTTCATTGAGATCCGTAATGGCTACGGCAGCGCCTTCTTGCGCCAGATGCTGAGCCGCCGATCGGCCAATGCCGACTGCGCCTCCGGTTACGATAACAACTTCGTCTTGTACGCGTCCCATAGAGCAATGTAATGGGTTTGGTGAGCGGTATCGGATGCAGGGTTACAGGTCGCGGACGACCTTCAGCATGTCGGTTGAGGTGATAATGCCCTCGATGTGCCCGTCACGCGTTACAAACAGCCGGCGAATGTTGCTGCGGAGCATGACACTGGCGACCTGCTGCACGGACGTATGCGGGTTCACGTCGTAGATCTCGGGCGTCATCACATCGCGCACGGTGGCCGTGCTGGTTTCCGTAATGTGAAGCGCTTCCAAGTCCTCGTCGGCATAGTTGGCAGCGAGTTCATCGTAGTACACGGTGTGTACCCGCGTGGTGGTGCCGTTGCTGCCATCGCGGACATGGCGGGCCAGATCCGTCACGGAGACCACGCCAATGAGGGTGCCCTCGGCATCCACAACCGGGGCGCCGGTCACGTTGTGGTCGAGGAAAAAGTCGGACAGTTCGTGCAGTGTGCGGTCGGCTTCTACCGTATGCACGGCACGGGTCATGACGTCTTTGGCCTGGGTGTACTTCATGGTTGGCTTGCGCGTCTGTTGAGTGTAATAGAACAGTACACCCAAGACTATCTGAAAGAAGATGGATATGCTATCAGGCATTTCCCCGCATCGCCTGTGGGGATAACGCGCAATCGCTTCTTCGCGGAGGCGTAGAGCATCTCAAGCAGGCCATTGCGAACTCCGCATCCTCCGGCGAAGCCTGTCATGGTGAGCGGAGTCGAACCATCTCCTCGGGGCCTGGTAACGCCAGATGGACAGGAGGCCCCTGCCAACCTCCAGGGAGATCTTTATTCACTGCGTTCATCAGTCGCTTCGCTCGCCTCAATTACACAAGATTACGGACTCAACCCCGTGACCTTCCAGAGTTCATAATTAAGCTTACTACAGCAGAGGGAGATCTCGTTCTTGATCCATTTGCGGGATCTAATATGACTGGAAAGGTTGCTGAAGATTACAATCGACGCTGGATCGCAATTGACGAACAAGAGACATACCTTGAGGGGTCTATTTTTCGTTTCCCCGAGCTCGATGATGCCAGCGTGGACAAACAGGAGAAGAATACATCCCGGCATGTTCCTACCGAGCAGCCAGATCTATTCGTATAATTTGGCTCTACCGAACTGAGGGACTGCTGGATGCCTCTATCGAGGGTACATCCTACCGGTCCATGTGGGCGAAGCGGTTATGAGGTGTGGCACGCCCGTAGCTGAGCGTCCAATCCGAGAGGCGGTCGAAGGCGGCGTGGTCCAGCGCCGAGGGGGCAAAGCGCCACTGCCAGTTGCCGGTGGCGGTGCCGGGCGTATTCATGCGTGCGCTCGACGGTAGCTCCAGCAGGTCTTGAAGCGGGAGCACCACGCGCTCGGCTGCCGAGGCCCACAGCGCCCGATGGGCGGCGTAGACGACCGAGGGCGCGTGGTCGAGGTCGAGGTAGCGGTGAGCGGCGCGCTTCTCTTTGGCGGTGGCATCGTCGGCCCACCAGCCGCGCAGCGTGTTGTTGTCATGCGTGCCGGTGTAGGCTACTGTGTTCGGACGGTAATTGTGCGGCAGGAAGATGTTGCTCGCATCCGTCTCGAACGCAAACTGAAGCACCGCCATCCCCGGAAAGTCGAACTGGTCGCGCAGTTCGTACACCGAATCGGTGATATCGCCAAGATCTTCGGCTACAATAGGCAGGTCGCCCAGCGCCTCCTGCAGGTGCGCAAAGAACGGTGCGCCGGGGCCGTCTTCCCAGTAGCCATCGACGGCGGTGTCGGCGTGGGCGGGCACGGCCCAGTACTGATCGAAGCCGCGGAAGTGGTCAAGACGCAGCAGATCGACCTGTTGAAAGGCATGGCGCAGGCGGCGGGTCCACCATGCAAAGTTGTTGTCAGCCATGCGGTGCCAGCGGTAGAGCGGGTTGTCCCAGCGCTGGCCGTTGGGACTGAAATAGTCGGGCGGTACGCCGGCCACTGCGGTGGGCTGGCCCGTGTCATCCAGCCGAAAGAGGTCCTGGTGCGCCCACACGTCGGCGCTGTCGTGCGCCACGTAGATGGGCAGGTCGCCAAAGAAATGGATGTCGCGCTGGCGGCAGTACGCGTGTAGCGCCTGCCATTGCTGAAAGAAGAGAAACTGCCAGTAGGCATGCTTGCGGCACGTACGGGCATGGGTGCGTCGCGCCTCGTCCACCGCATCGGTGTCGTAGTGTGCAAGGGGCGCGGGCCACTCGGTCCACGGCCTGTCGTTGTGTGCTTCGCGGAGGGCCTCGTAGAGCGTATAGTCGGCGAGCCAGTCGTTATGGCGGATGCGAAAGCGGCTAAGGTCGGCCTGCTGAGCCCCCAGCGTGCGCTTGTCGAAGCGCTCAAATGCGGTGGTAAGCGCTGCGGTCTTGTGCTTGCGCACCGCCGGATAATCGACGCGGTCGGTAGGGAGGTCGCGGAGCGGAGCGACTTCTTCGTCAGTGAGCAGCCCGTCATGAAGCAGCGGGGTGAGGCTGATGAGCATGGGGTTGCCCGCAAATGTGGAGCGGCTGCTGTAGGGCGATCCGCTTGGTCCCGTGGGCCCGGTAGGCAGCACCTGCCAGATCTGTTGGTGCGTTTGATGCAGGCGGTTGGCAAAGGCGTAGGCGGCATTGCCCAGGTCGCCAATGCCATGTGGGCTGGGTAGCGACGTGATATGTGCAAGGAGGCCGCTTTGGCGGGAGTCAGGCACGGGAGGCAGGGTCAGTGTTGGGAAGGGGAAGCGCACGAGGAACGGCAGCAGCGGCTTGCCGGAGGTCGGAAGGAGGGGAGGCCGGGGCAGGCTGCTCTACATCCGAGACCATAGCCCGGTACAGGGTGTGGAACTGGTCGTAGAGCGTGTCGACGGCCTGGTCGGCAGCGCCAGCTTCCACATCCACAATATCTGGATAGGCAAATGCCGACGCGCCTGCGGTATCCACAAAGAGCGTTTTGAGGTTCAGGCGGCGCTGCAAGAGGCTGTCGGTGGCATAGGCCACCTGGTAGCGGTTGATGGGGATCATCCACAGGTAGTGGCGCAGCACGCCCCGGCGTACGTACAGGCCGTCGTGGTGGATCGCGAAGCGGTGGTAGTGATAGTGCAGGTACGCCGCGATGCCAAGAAGGGGAATGGTAAGCAGGCTCCACCATGGTAGGGCCACGTCGTATGGAGCCCACCAGTCGTGCGGCCAGAAGTACACGGCTGGAGCCAGAGCAGCCAGCAGTACGCCCAGGCGGCGCAGAAAGTGGCGGCGGATGGTAAGGGGCGAGACGCGCTCGAACGTGTCGGGCATCTCCATAGGGCGTACGCGATCGGCCAGGCGCATGACGGTTTCCCACTTCGCAAAGGGGGCAACCACGCGCTGCCCTTGCTGGTCGGTGTTGAGGCCCATGGTCTGCACTTCGAGGGTGTACCATCCAAACAGGCGCATCAGCGGGGTGGTTTGCACGATGAGCACCTGGACCTTGGCCAGCGGAATGGTGCCTTCAGTCACCGTGAACAGGCCGTGGCGTTTGCGTAGCTTGCCGCCATCCATCCACAGCGTAAAGCCGTAGTAGCGGTTCAGCGTGATGAGGATGCCGGAGAGCCATCCCAAAAGCGCGGCAACAAGTACGGTGCTCAAGACGGTGAGTACCGGCGACTGGTACATCGTGGCGACCACGGTATCAATGCGGTCTTGCGACAGCAGCAGCCAGTTGGTGAGCGTCTCCGGATCCACAAACTGAAGCACCGAGAAGATCAGCGCCAGGTAGAAGAGCGAAAACCGGAATGCGCCCGCCAGCAGCACGTGGCGCAGCGACATTGAAAAGAGCGTACGGGGGGAAGTGGGGGCCTCGGCTTCGGTTGAAGGCGTGGCGCGGGCCTTGGGCGGATCGGCATCCCGCTGGAAGGTGCGCACGGCAGCACGAATCTTCTGGGCCTGCGGCACCGACACGTATTCGATGCTGGCCTCGGTAGAGGCGCTCCCGGCGGTTTCCAGCCGTACTTGCGCCAGATTCAGCATGCGAGCCAAGAGCTGCTGCTCAATTTCGACGTTCTGGATGCGTTCAATGGGAATGCTTCGGTTCTTGCGGTTAAGCACGCCGCTCTGAATGACAATCTGCTGCGGGGTGATGCGGTAGCTAAACCGTAGATACTGCAAGACAATCGCCGGAAGGGCAATCAGTCCGTACACCGCCCCGAAGAAGAGCGGCAGCCACACCTGCGCATCGTTGTTGGTGAGCGTGGGGAGCAGAATCAGGGCCAGGGCTGGCAGCGTGGTCAGCAAGCGAAGCAGCAGCGTCAACGGATGCAGCGCCTGCGGCTCGCGCACGGCCCCGAGCGGACTGCTATCGGATGCGACGCCATTCCCCGGGTCGGGCGATGCTTCTTCCGAAGCGGACGCAGCATCTGATGCGCCGAGCGCAGACGAATCAGCAGCAGAAGAAGAATCGGTCGGCGGGGCAGCCATAGGCAGAGCGAGAGGAACAGAGCGGCAGTCAGGCCAGCGCGTGTGGTTTGGGGGCAGAGGGTCTACTGTGGCAGACTTATAACACGTCTTCCGTGAGGGGATCGTCTAAGATGTACTGCTTCACATCGTCGCGGATGCGCTCGGCAGTAGACAGGGGCAAGCCGGGGATGACCACATCGCTGGAGCGTGTGCCGGCGGTGTGAATAATCAGACGGCCCAGGTCGAACTCGCGCTCGAAGAGGTCTTGCGACACGTCGAGGTGCTGAATGCGACGCAGCGGAACGACCGTGCGCACATGGGTAATGACGCCGTGCTCCAGCACCAGTTCGTCCTCATGCAGGGCGTAGCCCCAGGCCCGGTAGCGCCAGCGCGGACCAACGACAACGTAGAGCACCATCAGCAGAAATATGCCCCCCACTATGCTAAGGATGGGGAGCCAGCCCATGCCCGAAAAGAAGCGCATGAGTGCAAAAAACAGAATACCTACAAACGTGACGGTGTACAGCAGACAGAGCTTAATGCGCCACACCGACTGAATGGAAGGGTCCAGGGCAGTCAGTGTGCTCACAGGGAGCAGTGCTCGGGGCGATGAAACCGTAGACGAAGAGGGCATGAGGCAGTAGGGAACGCAGAACGAAAAGCTTTACTCATAGCAGTTGGGGGGAGACAGGTTTCGGCTCGGTGGCATTCGGGAAGAACTGTGCGGTCTCATGGCCAGACACGTTCTTGCACTACCTAAATACAACCCGAGCAAAAACGCTCTGGATATCATCAGGTCCGTGTGCATCAGATGTGCCATTGGTGGGTACCAATACAATCCAAAAGCACCTCATGAGACACACCGCACCAAAGATCAAAACAAAGGTCTCTTGAGCTACCGCATAGTGGGTATCGCAATGGATGAACAGGTGGACATGTGCTCTTGGCAGCAACACCACCTTTGGTATGTCCGGTATATTTTGGAAGCCGATAGAGACAGTATGGGCTGCGAGCGGCTTCAATGAGTTGGGGCCGATCTGGCGCAAGTTCTCCCCGATCTACTGGCGTCAGTCGGGCTATGCCCTCATGCCGGCTCGTAGCCCTGGTTACGAACCTCCATCGCGGTCCAAATTTCGCCGCATTGCCGCTCGCTCTCGCTGCAAACCAAAATCCAAACAGGCTCTTAGACTGCCTCGTGAATGCATTGCAACTCAGCTGGCGAACGACTTTAATCCTTCAATGCGAAGAACTTATGTTTCAATTACGAAACGCCATCAGACATAAGAGTTGCGTTTTTGAGACATAAGAGGAACCCTAAGCTTCGGGAAAACTCGTTCACGTTCAGGTGGGAGAATTTTATTAATTTGAAATGAACTGGATCGATAGTTGAAGCAAGACCATTACAGAAGACGAGAATAAGTTTCCTTCATAGATTATTGGTATCCTAAACGAGTTGTATTCTGTAGTTACAGTACCTGACCCCAGGAAGTGATGAGCGGAGTCTTGGAGTTGGTTTTTGTGAAGATAAAGAAGAGCATTGCCATATGGAGTAGAGGAGCAGGTTGAACGCATCTCGGACTCGC
>NZ_JAWOAR010000335.1:0-8417 GCF_046498435.1 Longimonas sp.
AGCGCCGGAGCAGGGCCAAAGCATTCGTCATCAGGATGCGGAAATACGTATAGCAGAGTGGCCATAAATGGGCAGCATCAGCAAGAAGCAAGCACACCGGATGCACGGTACAGGCCTGCAGAAAGATTCATGACGTGTGCGCTGTTGGAGCCGGTTCATCCGCTTCCTCAATGACTTCATGAAACGTAACCTGCCCGGTGCGCAGCATGCGGCGCACATAGGGATGACACAGGCCGCAGTTCTGGCCAAAGCAGACTTCTTCTTGCAACTCTGCTACCGTCTGGGCTTCGGTTGTGCACGACACATCGCGAAGCGTAGCAAATAAGACATCGTAGCAATAGCAGCGGTCAATTGTCATAGCTGTGGTCACGGCATGGAGGAAGCACCAGCGTGTTACGTACGCTTACTGGTTCTGGGTGATACGCAGGGCAATGTGGCCTGGCGCAATGCCTGCCTCGTAAGACAGCACCTGGTCTCCCCCCGGCTCATGAACGGTCACTGTGCCTGCGGCTCCGAATGGATTGTCAGGGTCAGGACGGCCCAGGTACAGGCGCTCGTTGACCACATCGAAGGCAATGGCTCCGACCGGAGGACCGTCGACCGTAAAGTCAGACAGATCGCCGTTGCGCGTGTTATACTGCACGATGGTGTTTTCTTCGAGCACGGCAAAGAGCGTATTGCCCGCGCGGGTATAAAACGCCCGCTGCTGCTCGCTGGCCGAGGTGAGCTGCCCCGACAGATCCTTGCGGTCTACGATGGTGTCATTAACGGGGTCGATAATACGAAGCGCCCCGTCGGTACGCTCCTCGACTTCGAAGTTGTCATCGAAAATGGTTGCCCCACTGCACGCAACCACCAGAAGCTGCTGGTCGGTCATGAACGTACGGCGGGGCGTGTCGCATTCCGGGTCGATAGTGTCAGCAATGCTATTGTCGCTGCGGTTAATCTCAACGATCTGCCCATCGACCTCTCCGGTGGCTACATACAGACTACTTGAGGTACCGGTAAGGCCTTCAGGGTTTGCCTCCAGTTCAATTGTATCTATGATTGTGCGCTCGTTCAGATCAACTACGTAGACCGCTGGCGTCTCTTCGCCGGTGAAGTCCTGGCTGGTCACATACGCCAGCTGGTTATCCGAAATAACGTAGCGCGGGTTGGGGATGTCGGTTACCTGCCCCGTCTGCTCTTTCGTTTCGAGATCAAAAATACCAATGGTACCAGTTTCTCCGAACACAGCCAGAAAACGGTCGTCGAGCAGCGTGTGGCTCTGGATGTATGAGGCAAAGGTGGATCCGGTCGTGGCGGACTCTTCATTCGGGTCGATGAACGTGAAGCTGCTGTTCTGGCCGCCAAACGCGCCCGCGTTCGCAACGGCGATGTCGGTGGTGCGAACGTTCTCATTCACGTCGTCATTTGAGACGCCAAAATCGCATCCGGCCAGCAGCAGAAGACCGGCCAGCAGCAGCGTATAGGGGGCCGTTGAGCGGGAAAGTCGTAACAGGGTGTCCATAGCAGATACAGAGGGTTACAGGGTAATACGGAGGGTAAGGGTGCTATGCCGAGGTGGCACAGGCTGGTTATTCTGGAGCGTATAGGTGGTGTTCAAGGCGTTGTGGATGCGTAGGCTAAGGTACACAGATACAGGGTCCCACTGCTGTTCAAGACGCACCTGGGCCTCGCTAGCCATGTACCCAGACTTCCGTTGGCTCCCATCGCCAGATGTGAGTTGGGGGCCAATGTAGCGGGCATGGGCGTCTACGTTGAGCGGACCCATGTGCAGGGTGGCGTAGGGCTTGGCGGTAACGCGCGGTACGTAGGGCAACTGCTGGTTGTACGACGACGTTTCCGGATCGGAACGGTCGCGGGCTTCGGTGTAGCTGGCATGCATCCCCGTGGTTACGCCAACAGAACGGGTCACGGGCCAGTGCAGCGCGGCATCGGCTTCAAGGCCCTGCGTGTGCACGCGCTGTACGTTGCGAGGCGACCACACGCCTTGCACGGGACGCCACTGAATGCGGTCGGTGTGCCATTGTTGAAAAGCAGTGAGTTCAACGCGATGACCGTTCTGGGCCCACCGCGCCCCGGCATCAAGGCTCCAGCCTTGCTCGGGGCGCAGCGAGGGGACGCCGCCGGGCTGCCAGTAGCGGTCGTTCAGGGTGGGCATCCGAAAGGAGCGCCCCACATGGGCTTTGATGCGCAGGGCGTCGTACTGGGCCCACGGCTGCCAGTTGGCCCCCAGGCGCGGCGCGGCAGCCACGCGGTTGGTGCTCCCAGGCACACGATACGCATCTACACGAAGAGCCGGATACAGCCGCAGGCGGTCGCCTGTCCACGAGACGCTGGCTACGCCTCCCATCTGCTGCTGACGCGCATGCTGGCGCAGACTCGGGTGGGCCGCCCAGCTGCTCTGGGCCGAAAGGCTGCTGTTGAGCAACCACGAGGGGGCAAGGCGGCCTTCCCACTCGGCTTCGGCCTGGGCCACGTAGGTACGTCCGGTGTCGTCGGTGCGTTGGTCGGGGTTCTGGTACCGGATGGCATCGTACTGGCCAAAGGCACGGGCGGTGAGGGTGCCCCCTTCCACCGGCCAGCGATGATGCCCCCACACGCGCATGGTGCGGTCACGCTGCCGCTCGTTATTTGCCGAGAGGCTGCTGGGCCCCGGCAGGCCCCGGTTGGTCGCCGTAGCGAAAACGGCCAGGCGCGTCCGGTCAGATGCTGCGGGCTGAACCGCAGCGTAGGCGCTGTACTGGGTGCGGTCGGCATTATCGCGGCGCACTGTTTCGGGAGGGAAGCGAGCGTCATCTTCGTACGGAAAATCGCCCGTGCGCTGCATGTAGCCTCCCGTGGCCACCCATGCCCACGCTCCCACGCGATCTCCGACGAGGGCATTTCCCCCGCGTTCGCCAAATGCACCAGCGGTTGTGGAAAGGGCCGCCATCGGTTCAGTGGGTGAGCGCGTCCGCAGATGAACAGCGCCGCCCATGCCGTCGCTGCCGTACAGGGGTGCCGCCGGGCCGTGCATCACCTCGGCAGATTGCAGCAGCGATGCAGGGAGCAGCGACAGGTCGGTCTGCCCAAGTTGCGGATTGGCAATGCGATGGCCATCGAGCAACACGAGTGTCTGGGCTGCGCCACTGCCCCGCGCCGATGGACTGGCTAACCCGTATGCACTCGACCGCCGCAGGTGCAGGCCCGAGCGCTGCTCCAGCACGTCGGCCACGGTGGATCCTCCGGTTGCGGCAATGGCAGCCGAGTCGATGGTCGCGATGTGGGCCGGCGCGTTGTGCGCGGTGGTGGGCAGACGCGTTGCCGTAACGGTAAGTGTAGGCAGGTCTACGATGCGATTCAGCGTGTCGGGGGATGCAGCACGTCCCGCTGTGTCGGACGTGTCGGGCGCTGCGACGAGAAGGGCGTACGAAGGAGATGGATCCAGCGAAGGCAAGGACCCCGCCTGCGCATCCCCCAACAACGGGAGCAGGATCATGCAAAGGCTGAAGACCCCCGCGTGCAGGAGCGGAAGCGGGGCGCGCCCTGTATGATGTGGAGACCGATCGACCATGCCGCGTATGGATGCGGGAGGGCCGTCGCCACAGGCAGATGCGCGCTACCTGTACGCGTACGTTTAGTACAGAGCCAGGTACGTGCAACATAACCGGTAGGCCACCGCCGCTCCCTCTATTCCCGGAGGAAGGTGACGAACACACGTTGCAGGCAGGTCTCCTGGCTTACCAAGCAGCGCAGGCACACGCGGCCTATAGCGGCGGAGCGCCGGGCTCTTCCCACCCAGACGGGCAGTGAGCACGGCTTCGGCGTGCGGGCTTGGTTTCACAGTTGCGGGTACAGCTCTCGCTTTAGCCAACGGCGTATGCAATCGCGGTGGCTATACGAGATTCCCTTTTCATTGCCGCAAACAAGCGGCAAACCGGCAACGAGGCCGTGCACACGAAGGCGCTCTTCATGTGCACACATTGTAACGTACGAGGTAGCACGGGAGAGTGTCCATTCCTTCACGGAATACGGACGGATGCGCAACGTGGGAGTGGTTAGGACGGAGTATGCAGCGTGGCGGTCAGGGCTTGTTCGGGCAGCGGCTGGTACACCGGCGTGCTTTCGTGGCCGTGCATGGCCGTACGGAGCTGGAGGGCCAGCGTCATAAGCACGAGGCGCGTGCGCACGTTACGTCCAATGAGATGCAGGGCCTCCTCAACACGAGCAACCATGGCCTGTAGGTCGGCCTTGGGAAGGCGGTTGCAGAAGTTGGCGACTGCTTCGGTCTGGTCTACGTTAACGAGAGGCGCATCGTCGCCGAGAGTGCGGTACAGCATGAGATCGCGAATCCACCGAATCATAAGACGCAACACGCTCTTCGTGCGCTCGCGCCCTAAGCTGGCAATAGCATCAATGCGTTCGTTGAGCGGCCCCACCTTCTGGGTGTACGCCGCACGCAGGTAGTTGAGCACAAGGGTGCGGCTTTCGCGCAAGTAGGTGCTTTCGGTGAGTTGCAACGCGCGGCTGTAGGAGCCGTCGGCCATGCGGGCGAGCATGGAGGCCTCTTCGGGCTCCATGTTTTCGCGATCGTGCAGCGCCTGGGCGATCGCATCGGGCGATAGCGGGTCGAAGCGTACCTTCTGGCAGCGCGACACAATGGTGGGCAGCATCTGGTCGACGCGGCTGCTGGTGAGAATGAACACCGTTTGGGCGGGCGGTTCTTCCAACACCTTCAAAAAGGCGTTGGCCGCGGAAGCGTTCATGTACTCGGCATCGGTAAGCAGTGCGATCTTGTACGCGCCCTCGCCCGGATGAAACGTCATGGGCCGCACCACCTCCTCTTTCATGCGGTCGATGTGGTACATGACCTGCTTGTTCGAGGTCTTTTCGGGATCGTCGAGCGAGGGGCGGCGCACGTAATCGACCGGGGCGTATGGCGACTCACCCAGCCGTTTGATGCGCTGGGCCACATCGTCGTCGGAGGTGCCTTTCGGGTAGGGGAAGAAGACGTGCACATCTGGATGCACCATGCGGCGCGTTTTCTGGCAAGCCGCGCACGCGTCGCACGCCTCTTCGGTCTGCTCGGTGCACTGCAAGGCACGCGCCAGTTCCAGCGCCGCCGGGACGGGGCCGGTGCCTTTGGGGCCGTGAAAAAGATATGCGTGAGGCACCCGCTTGCGCAAAAGGGTGCGGCGAAGCATGTCCACCACGCGCTCCTGTCCGATGAGTGCTGACCAAGCCATCCGTGCGGGCCGGGGATTGTTGGAGGAGTCAATGCCCTTGTATGATACGAGACAGGCTGCACGAATGGAACCCCTGTACGCATCCCCCCGAACCACTCACCTCTTCTTCATGGCAAGCCCTGGAACCATGACTGCGCATTTTATCATAGAATAGGACTGCAAATTGCAATGGCGCGGTAGCTCAGATGGTTAGAGCGTCGGATTCATAACCCGGAGGTCGACGGTTCAAATCCGTCCCGCGCTACAAACGTGCACGTAGAAAAACGCCCTTGAGCGCTGCTAAGCGATGGTTTAGTGGCGCTTTTTGTATTTTGGGACTGGCTTCGGGCTTTTCATAGAGCCGGAAACGGATGTGCGCATGGATGGCCGCCCCCGAAGCGCTCTTTTCTAACCCGTACCATAGTCTCTCTATTTGCATGGATGTGGAACCGCGCCTGCTTACCGTGTTCATTGCGGCGTTCATTACGGCCGTAACGACCGGACTCGGGGCGCTGCCGCTTGCCCTGATGGAACGCGTGGAAAAGCGGTGGCTGGGTATTGGGGCTGCGGTGGCATCGGGGCTCATGCTGGCGGCCAGTCACAGCCTGATTGAGGAAGCGAATGCGATTGGCGCGTGGCGCGGACTGGCAGGTGCCGCCAGCGGGCTGGTGCTCATTTCGCTTGCGAACGCATGGCTGGAGCGCCGTAATACGCCCGATGTGGGCGAACTGCGCGGGGCCGATGCCCGGAAGGCCCTCCTCATTCTGGGCGTGATGACGGCGCACTCGTTTGCCGAGGGCGTTGGTGTGGGCGTGTCGTACGGCGGGGGGAACGATCTGGGCGTGTACATCACTGCCGCCATTGCGGTGCACAATATCCCCGAGGGCCTTGCGATTGTGCTGGTTCTGGTGCCGCGTGGCATGTCGGTGTGGAAGGCCAGTGCGTGGGCGGTATTCACGAGCCTGCCGCAGCCGCTGATGGCGGTTCCGTCTTATCTGCTCGTGGCCACCTTCGAGCCGTTCCTGCCGGTGGGATTGGGCCTGGCTGCCGGTGCCATGATCTGGATGGTCTTTGCCGAACTCCTCCCCGACACGCGCGAGCATCTGACTCCGGCCCAGGTCGGCACCACCATCGTGCTGGCGTTCCTGGCGATGATGGCGTTTCAGCTTGTGCTGCACTGATTGTGGTGCTACTGAACAACCGCGCTCGCACCGCCTCCCGAACCTGAATCTGTTTAGCGTGGTTCAATAACCGCCTGGGATATCCTTCCGATAGCGGTCGGAATACTGATCCTGGGCTAAAGAAAGGCACAATGCGGAGGACGCCCTTGCCAGCCTCTCATCCGCCCCCCGCCCCTCCTCGTCACATGGCACAAAAAGCATGACCTTCGGCCCCTCTGCCGTGTGACGCAGGCTGTTCAGGGGCTCCGCCCCGCTAACTTAGCCCAGACACCGCCCGAGACGTCCGCTCCGCTCCCAGTCCCCGGCTACAAGTCGCTAAACACGTACCACGGCGCGACGTGTCCCTACATGCTCTGTGGGCTGTGGTGGCTGCATCGTCAACGCCACACGTCGGTGCGCCCAGACCAGCGGGTTCGCTACCCCGCCCGTTGCACGCGGCCCAGCAGGCGGATGAGTGCGGTGGCGCTGCGCAGCCCGGCCTTTGGACGTGGCTCGGCGTATACCTCCAGGCTAATGGGGCCCCGAAAGCCATGCGCGTGAAGCTGCTCGATCTGTGCGGTCCAGTCGATATCGCCCTCGCCGAAGATTGTATCGTTCCATTGGCCCTGTTCGATGCGCCCGTCGCTGCACCGCACCATGGTGATGCGTCCGGCAAGCGCGTCGAGTCCGGCACGCGGATCCTCGCCCGCCCGGAGCGCCGCCGCGGGGTCCCACACGGCTTGCACGTTGGCGTGATCAACGAGCGCGAGCAAGAGGGCCAGATCCTGGCCGGTGGGGCACAGCGACGACGGGTCGTTCTTTACACCAACAATCACATTCTTCGCAGCGGCCTTTTCGCCGGCCTGGCGCAGCGCATCGGCGGCGGTGTCCAGGGCGGTATCGGCATCATCTGGGGTGGCGGCGAACGGGTCGATCACGAAGCGTGGGCAGCGCATGCGCTGGCAGAAACTCAGGATTTCAGGCAGGCGCGCCAGGTCGTTCAGCCACATCATGCGGTCGTGCACGGGGCCGCCGAACAGCGCCGGGGCTACGCTGCTCAAGAGAAACTCGCTCGCCTCCAGCTGCTGACGAATCTGCGGCTCGTTCACGTCGGGCACGCGGTCGTCCGGGCCGCCCACGGTGCGCAGCTCCACGCCCTGCAAGCCCCACAGCTGCGTATAGTGCAAGGCGCGGCCCAGGTCGGGCGTAACGGTGTCGGTGAGCCAAACGGGAATCATAAGCCAGGCGGTGGGTGGATAACAAGACAAGCCGCCTGCTCAACGAGAGCCGTTCGGGCGTGTTCGGGCGAACTCTGGGTGCGCATCGGCATTCGGTAGGATGCGCTATGTGTTGCCTCCCCCAACATCTTGTTTCTATGTCGCCTGACGCTGCCCTTGATGCTGTGACCTTCACCGACGTTGCCAAGGCGGCGACCCGTCTGCGTGGGGTCGTACACAAAACGCCGGTGCACACGTCGCGTTCGCTCAACGAGCGGGTGGATGCCGAGGTCTTTTTGAAGTGCGAGAATCTGCAGCGCATCGGCGCGTTCAAGATTCGCGGCGGATACAACGCGCTCAGCCGCCTGTCGCCCAAGCAGAAAGCAGGCGGCGTGATTGCGTACTCGTCGGGCAACCACGCGCAGGCGGTGGCGCTGTCGGGGCAGCTGCTGGGCATCGACACAACGATCTTGATGCCGGAGAACGCGCCCACCGTCAAGCTGGAGGCCACGCGCGGCTACGGCGCCGAGGTGGTGACCTACGACCCCGAGGAAACCGTCCGCGAGGAGTACGGGGCGGAGCTGGCCGAGGCACGCGGCCTTACGCTCGTACCGCCGTACGACCATCCGCACGTCATTGCCGGGCAGGGCACGGTGGGCTGGGAGCTGCTTCAGCAGGTGGATGATCTGGATGTGCTGCTTGTGTGCTGCGGAGGCGGCGGCATGCTGTCGGGATGCGGCATTGCGGCGTCGGTCCTGCAGCCGGATTGCACCGTCATCGGCGTGGAGCCGGAGGCGGGCGACGATGCCACGCGCTCATTTCATACAGGC
>NZ_JAWOAR010000004.1:0-12448 GCF_046498435.1 Longimonas sp.
TGGAAGTACGTAGCTCCTATTGGCATAATCTGTCGATGTGAGGTGGGGAGATGCCCCACAGATAAGAGCGCCATCTCATGCCCGAAAAAATCATGTCTCCTCTTGACACCGTCTCCACTATTGATTACGTTTCGGTAAACAATTGACAAAAGCGCTTCCAGTACGCCATTGAGCGGGGGGTGTTGGAGGCTCTGCTCGGGCTTTCATTACCGAGTAGTAATCAATCGAGATGCTTCCTCAATAGACAGCCAAGATTCGACTATGAGCAATGAATCTTCTCAGGTAACAGCGGCTTATTCCGGGCGCGACGACATGTATCCGCCGTCTGACGACTTTCGGGCGCGTGCCCATGTCGGGTCGGAGGCCGAATACGAGGCCATGTACCAGCGTTCTATCGACGATCCCGAGGGCTTCTGGGGCGAGCATGCCAGCCGTATCGACTGGTTCGAGCCGTACGACACCGTCAAAGATGCGTCGTACGAGCCGGGCAATGTCCACATTCAATGGTACAAAGGCGGAGTGACCAATGCCTGTTACAACGCCATCGACCGGCATGTAGAAAACGGCAAAGGGGATCAGACGGCGATCATCTTTGAGCCGAACGATCCCAATACCGATGAGCCGGAGCCCATCACCTACAGCGACCTGCAGGAGCGCGTGGCGACGTTCGCCAACATCCTGAAATCGCATGGCGTGGAGAAGGGCGACCGCGTAACCATCTACCTGCCCATGATTCCGGAGGCGGCCTATGCGATGCTGGCCTGTGCCCGCATTGGCGCGCCGCACTCGGTGGTCTTTGCCGGGTTCTCGCCCGATGCCCTCGCCGACCGCATCCAGGACTGCGAATCCCACTACCTGATTACCGCCGATGAGGGCAAGCGGGGCACGAAGCGCGTGCCCTTGAAAGACAATGCCGACAAGGCGCTTGAGCAGTGCCCCGACGTTTCCCACACGCTGGTCGTGCAAAACACCGGCGGCGATATTGACTGGGACGACGACCGCGACGTGTGGTATCACGAGGCGCTCGAAACCGTCGATGCCGACTGCCCCTGCGAGCCAATGGATGCGGAGGATCCGCTCTTCATTCTGTACACCTCGGGCTCAACGGGCAAACCCAAAGGCGTGCTGCACACCACGGCAGGCTACCTCGTGTACACCAGCATGACGCACGAATACGTCTTCGATTTGCACGACGACGATGTCTTCTGGTGCACCGCCGACGTAGGATGGATTACCGGGCACAGCTACATGGTGTACGGCCCGCTCATCAACGGCGGCACGCAAGTGTTCTTTGAGGGCACCCCCACCTATCCCGATGCCTCGCGCCTGTGGAATGTGGTCGACAAGCACGACGTGAGCATCTTCTACACCGCGCCAACGGCGATTCGCGCGCTCATGCGACAGGGCGAGGAGTTCGTCGAATCGACCGACCGCTCATCGCTGCGCGTGTTGGGCACCGTGGGCGAGCCGATCAATCCGGAGGCCTGGCGCTGGTACTACAACGTGATTGGGAATGGCGAATGCCCCATTGTGGATACATGGTGGCAGACTGAAACCGGCGGCATTATGCTGACTGGGCTGCCGGGCGCCGTTCCGCAGAAGCCAGGATCGGCCGCGAAGCCGTTCTTTGGTATCGAACCACAGGTGCTCGACGGGGCAGGCAACGAACTTGAAGGGGCCTGTGAAGGGCTTCTTGTCATCAATGACTCCTGGCCCGGGCAGATGCGCACGGTGTACCGCAACCATGAGCGGTTCCAGAACACGTACTTCTCGCAGTACGCAGGCAAGTACTACACCGGCGATGGCTGCCGCCGCGACGAAGACGGCTACTACTGGATTACGGGCCGTGTGGATGACGTGCTCAACGTGAGCGGCCACCGCATTGGCACCGCCGAACTCGAAAGCGCGCTCGTAGCGCACGACCGCGTTGCCGAAGCCGCCGTGGTGGGCTATCCGCACGAGGTGAAAGGCCAGGGCATCTATGCCTACGTCACGCTCATCAAGAACGAAGATCCGTCGGATGAACTGCGCGATGAGTTGGTGCAGTACGTGCGCGATCAGATTGGGCCGATTGCCACGCCCGATCACATCCAGTTCTCGGCCTCGCTGCCGAAGACGCGTTCGGGCAAGATCATGCGCCGCATCATCCGCAAAGTGGCCTCGCAAGAGTTCGACGACCTCGGCGATACCAGCACGCTGGCTGATCCTGAGGTGGTTGAGGAGCTCATCGAGAAGCGCAAAAGCGTGGACGTGAGCGGCGCGAGCTGACGGCCGTCGCTGTGTCGCTCAGGGGATGCGCAGGCGCACGTTCGATGCGATAATCTGCGCATCCTCCTGAACTTCTACCTTGCCCCCACAACCACCGAACGCCCAGCCTGGGGATGGAGCCCGTGGGCTGAGCGCTCGAAAAAAACCAACCATCGACGCCCTGGGGATGGAGCCCCATTACCGGCGTCAACAGAACGCAGAATGAATCCGAGGGCGCATGTGCGTAAAACAGCGCACGAACGCATGGAGGATAGATGGAGCTATCGCCCATGCCGAAGCGCACGCTCGGTTCGATTCTGCTGCATGTGATCGACTGACCTGATGACCTAATGCAACCATGCCATGGACCACACACACAGACCCCGAACGTCTGCTCTATGGAGCAGTTTCTGCGCGCTTCTGCTTCTTGCCAGTGGCTTAATACTTGTACCCTCGGAGGCACAGGCCCAGTCGTTTGACCTGAGCGGCTTTGTGAAGTCGGAGTACCTGTACGACTCGCGACAGGTGGTTTCAGCCCGCGAAGGCGAGTTCCACCTGTATCCAGCGCCCGATTCGGACGAGACCGATGTGAGTAATCTTGGCTCGTTCCAGTTCTTCTCGCGCTTGGGGCTGGGCATTGGCGACCTGCCTGATGTACTTGATGGGGAGGTGTCAGGTTACTTCGAGACCGATTTCTTCGGCGCGTCCGATGCCAACGTGAGTACGCTACGCCTGCGCCGCGCTTTTGCCAAGATCGCGTGGGACGACCGCGAGGTGCTGTTTGGCCAGGAGTGGTCGCCCCTCTTTACCGTGGCCTCGTTCCCGCGCACCATTGCCACCACCACCGGCGCTCCGTTTCAGCCGTTTGCGCGTCAACCCCAGATCCGCTTTACCTACAAGCCCGGCAGCTTTCACCTGATTGGCATTACCGCCTGGCAGCGCGATGCCTTCGCTGATATTGCGTTCGACGATGTGTCAGGCATCAAACAGCAGCAACAGTCGGGCCTTCCGGCGCTGCATGCCCACGCGCAGTACCACGGCGAAAATGTGATGTTGGGCGCTGGGGCCTACTTCAAAGCGCTACGCCCGATCATTACCGAAGACCGCTTTACCACGGGCGCCGGACAAGCCTACGCCACCATTACCTCCGATGCAGCTACCATCCGGGCCAAAGCCACCTACGGCGCCAGCCTGTCTGACCACCTGATGACGGGCGGTTACGTCTACAACGAGGTCGAGAACGACTTCTACCCGCTCGATCTCCTGTCAACGTGGATCGACATTGATGGCACCGGCACGCTGGCTCCGGGGTTATTTGCGGGCTACCTCACCAACGAAGGCAGCAGCGACGAGGTCGGCACGGCCAGCGCATTGACGCCGGCGGCACGCAGCGCCAACATCGATTACGTGTGGCGCGTGGCACCGCGGCTTTCGCTCAACTACGAGGCGCTGCGCTTTGCCTTTGAGTTGGAGGTGACCTCGGCCCGCTACGCCAGCAGTTTCGACGACAACTACGCTCCCAACCCTGCAGACGGCGACGACCCCGTTACCAATGTGCGGGGCAATTTTTCGGTGTTTCTCTCCTTCTGATGGGACGCGTTTCCATCTGTTATGCTGCTGCCAGACTCCGCAGCTACCGCGCTGCCTGATATCCCCCCTGATGTATCTCCTAATACACACCACCTTACCAACCCAACCGACTGACTGTCATGGCTGACTCTGCTCCTGAAATCGACCGCGAAACGTACTGGCGAACGCTTATGCAGCGTACGCTTATTCTGCTGGTCGTGTGGTTTATTACCGGCTTTGTGCTAAGTATCTTTTTAGCAGAAACGCTTAACTCCATTAACTTTGGCGGGATTCCTTTTGGGTTCTGGATGGCTCAACAAGGTAGCATCTTCGTCTTTGTGAGCCTGGTGCTCATCTACGCTATTGCTACCGGACAGCTGGATAAGCAGGCCGGTGTTGAAGAAGACGGGGACTCGGCCTCAACACCGGGTGCGTCCCACTAATCGATCATGCTGCCTCTGCTTTTCCTGCTAAATAGATAAATTTATACCTATGGGTATTCTTGGTTGGACTACATTCTGGGTCATTGCGACCTTCTCACTATACATTGGCATCGCCATCTGGAGCCGTGTGACGAGCACCAAAGGCTTTTACGTGGCTGGGCAGGGCGTGCCTACCGTAGCCAACGGCATGGCGGTTGGGGCCGACTGGATGAGCGCCGCCAGTTTCATCTCCATGGCGGGGCTGGTCTCGTTTATGGGATTCGACGGCTCGGTCTATCTCATGGGATGGACCGGCGGCTACGTGCTCCTGGCCATCTTACTGGCGCCGTTCCTGCGTAAGTTTGGCGAGTACACCGTGCCCGACTTCGTGGGCAAACGGTATTACTCGAACTATGCTCGCGTCATTGCCGCCATCGCTGCCATCTTCGTTTCGTTCACGTACGTAGCGGGGCAGATGCGCGGCGTCGGCGTCGTCTTTAGCCGGTTCCTGGGCGAGCTGGTCGAGCCACTGGCTGCCGGACTTGGGGTGGAGGTCATTACCATTGGCGTCGTTATCGGGATGGCCATCGTTGCCACGTACGCGGTGCTGGGTGGCATGAAAGGCATCACCTATACGCAGGTCGCGCAGTACTGCGTGCTCATTGTAGCGTACACCATTCCGGCCGTCGCTATCGGCTACTCGATGACCGGGAGCCCGATTCCGCACATTGCGATGGGCGAGGTCTTGCCTGCGCTCGACGGCTTGCAGCAAGAGCTGGGGCTCGATATGTACAGTGGGCCCTTTGCCAACTTATCGATGCTTAATGTCTTTGCCATCACCTTCGTGCTGATGGTGGGCACAGCGGGGCTCCCACACGTGATTGTGCGATTCTACACGGTAAAGACGGTGAAGAGCGCCCGCTGGTCGGCGTTGTGGGCCATCGTGTTCATCGCCATTCTGTACACCATTGCCCCGGCGGTAGCCATGTTCTCGCGCTACGAGATCTTGCAATCGTTCTCGGATCTTGGAGCCATGGGCATGCTCGAAAGTCCGCGCACCAGCTGGGTGCAAACCTGGGCAGCTACCGGACTCATCGAAACGGGACAGTGGAGCGAGGGGATGTCGGCCAACGCGCTGCTCAACACCATCGATCGCGACATCATTGTGCTGGCCACGCCCGAAATCGCGAACCTGTCGCCGTGGGTGGTGGGGCTGGTTGCTGCGGGTGGACTCGCGGCGGCGCTCTCCACAGCCTCGGGCCTCATGCTCGTCATTAGCTCCTCGCTTGCGCACGACGTGTACGGCGAGATCATCAACCCCGATGCTTCTGAGCAGAAGCGCCTTAAGGTGGGACGCGGTATCATTCTCGTGGCGATCATTGGAGCGGGTTTGCTTGGTATCTATCCGCTGGGCTTCGTGGCCGAGGTGGTTGCCTTTGCCTTTGGATTGGCCGCGGCCAGCTTCTTCCCCGTGCTTGTGCTTGGCATCTTCTGGAAGCGATGCAACAAAGAGGGCGCCATCGCGGGCATCGTAACGGGGCTCAGCTTCACGTTTATCATGATCATCCTGATGCGTGCCCACGTTGCCCTGGCCGAGTTTGGCGTGTCGGAGCCGGTCTTTGAGACCTTCTTAGGCATCAACGCACAGGGAATTGGACTCGTTGGCATGATTCTGAACTTCGTTGTGACATACGTCGTGACGATGTCAACGGCCCCGCCGCCGCAAGAGGTGCAAGATCTGGTCGAGCAGATTCGCTACCCGCGTACCCTCACGAAAGAGGAGCTCGGCGAAGCAACTTCTAACTAACGGGATACAACGTACCACACACAGGCGGCGCAAGGGGCAGGGAGCCTCTTGCGCCGTTTTTCGTGCAACCCAAGCGGTCTTCTGTCTGAATCTTGTTGCTTTATGTCCCAATCTCGTCTCGGATGCGGCACCCATCTGCTCATTGCGTTTGGGTTGTTTGTTGTTGCGGTAAGCGTCATTGCCTATCAGAACCGCGATACCGTGTCTATGATGTGGGCGAACGTAACGGCAATGAACGAAGGCATGAACCTGACCGAGGAGCTTCGCTATCCCGAAGATGTGCTCGACTACATCGAAGCGCACCCCGAAACGGTGTCGCTTGTGGCGTACACCATTGGGCAGGAAGACGACGGCATCGAGTTCGACACCGAGACTACGCGTCCGCTTGTAAACCTATCAAATGTCGCGGTGGTGGTCGCGTACGCCGAGGCCGTTGCGGAGGGGGCGTTGGATGCCTCGGCGCGCGTGCCTGTTGCCGAGGTAAGCCGCCGCGCCCTGCCCGGCGTGAATGAGCAGCCCCACGAGCGCACTCTCGACCGCTGGACCGAAGCCAACCGCATCGATGCCGACAGTACCATCGCGGTGTCCGATATCGCCGAGGCGGTAGCACAGCACAACGACGATGCGGCACTCGACTGGCTGATCGACCGGCTTGGCGCTGAGGCCATTCAGGCACAGACCGAGGCGTTGGGTTGGCCCTCTGCCGCAACGCCTGTACCGAAGAGCGGGCTCTATCTCGAATGGGCCGAAGTTGGGTCGGCCCTTCGCGACGGGGGCAGCGATTCCCTACCCACTATTGAGCAGACGGCCTTCCACGAGGCCGCAACGCGCTATGCGAGCGATTCTACCTATGCCCGTGAGATTCGAAAGACGTTCCGCACTCGCGGCACTAACCTGACGCTGCGCGACCAGCGCCGCATGGCACAAGAAACACTTCCTCGGGCCTCCGCAGCCAATATTGCACGCACCTTTGCCGATATGGCACAGGCTACGACCAATGAACCCATGGCGGCAACCTATGCGCTGCTCGACCGCTCGACCGGCATCGACACGCTGAGCACGGGCGTGCAGCGCGTAGCCTCGAAAGGAGGCGCCATGCCCGGCGTCATTAGCTTTGCTGGCGTTGCGCACTACGCCGACGAACGCCCGCCGCGCGTGGTGGTGCTCAGTATGGAAGAGATGCCACTCGCTGTGTTCTACCACGTGTTGCAGTCTGGGTTAGACCAGGGGTTGGCGCTTCGCTTACTGGGCGATGATGCCTTCTTTGAGGACGCACGCGAGCGCTTGGATGCCAGCACATCGGGCACGGAATCAGCACCATAATAATCAGCTCCTCATGCTTCGTTGTTGGGTCGAGGTATGGATAGATAATACCAAATCCGGCGAAGTCATTGCGGTGTCCAGCACCATCTCCACAAAATAAGTCATCCAGATCCTGAATCGAGTGCAAGACAGGCAAGGCCCCCCTGGTGCCGCTGATCCGGAGCCGAGCGAAGCGAGGGCCGAAGGTCATGCCTGTGGTACGCACGCAGTAACCCATGCCTGCGGTCTACAGCTCAATCCCCAGCGTTGCCCCCCACACCATAACAACGCATGCGGATTTGGCGCGCTGCACGCTTTGTGGCCATACTTGTGAGGCTGCTGCCCTGCTCTGGATCCCAGATCTCCGTTCGCAAGCTCACTGCGTCCGGGATGACGTTCGGGGGCTAAGCGCCTCCCCCACACCACAACCAGGCATGCGGATTTGGTATAAACGAGTAAGGGCGAACAACATCCATCCTTTCGTACATCCATACGTCCATCCTCACACGAGGCCGACTGACGAAGTAAATCCAGTGTGGTGCAAAAAAATGCAATGCCACAATGCTGCAACTGGATTTGGTATTACGGCGCCGTAAGCCGAACGCGAACAGACGGGTTCGACGAAGGCTGATGCGCTCGGTCGCGTGCATCGGGCGTGCTCGCCAGGCGATCGGCCAGCGTGCGCGACAGGTCGGTCGTGCGGTAGTACGGGGGCAGCGTGCCCGCGCGAAGCCAGTGCAGGTGATAGCCAGCAGCCGGTTGGCGGGTCTCTGGGTTGGGACCCGGAGCCAGCGTGCTAATGTGGCCACGCCCAGAGACCGACGCGGTGGGCGCATCGTGGGCCGCATTCGGATACACCGATGGCGGACGCCGCTCGGCATCGCCCCAGAGCGGAGCCCGAAACCGATGCGGCTGCACCGCTTCCCAGCGCCACTGCTGCACATCCGGCCCGTGCTGCTGTCGGAGACGGGTTACCGCGCGCTCAAACCCACGCCGATACCGCACCGATGCAAAGTAGGCGGTCGTATCCAGCTGAACCGGCGAGGCATGAAGCGCCTGCATTTCGTGCCACCATGCCTGAAAGACCGACGCGCCGACGCTCGACGGGGCAAACACACCATCCCAGTTCTGGATAAACGGCACCACGTTCGCATGCAACGAATCGGGGGGCGTCGTCTCATCCAGGGCACGCTGTAGGGGCGCTACCGCCTGCCGGGCCCACGTACTGGTGTCATCCACCGCCCAGGTATGAACCGAGCGCGCGTCTGAGGCATAGGCCGAAAATCGGTCGGCCCAGGCACGGCGCCATGGCGATGCACTCAGCACCACGCCCACCGAGTCGCCCTCTGCATCCACAACAGCATGCGTGGCACCGGTTGCTACAAGCGCCGTATCGCGTTGCAACACCAGCGGATCATGGTGCGGCAGCGACGCAGCTTCTGGAAAGCGACGGCGCTGGGCGGGCACCGCTTGCCAGTGCGGAAGCGCCAGCACCCACGTTGAGCGGGTCTGCGTCGTATCCGAAAGGGTCGTATCCGTGCGGATGCTGTCGACGGGTGATGAAGATATGTTGGGAGAATGAGCAGGCGGCGCCTCCGGACCCACAATGCGCCCGCGCCGCGTAAAAGCCGTATTTAAGAGCTGCTCGTGGCCGTCTTGTTGGCGAAGGCGCTCGGTTGCCCGGCGTATCGTATCGGGCGCGGCAAGGGATTGCCAGGACGCCTGCCCGCGGGGCAGCATCACCCGATTGGCAGTGCGCGTGTGGTGGGCAAGGGTCCAGCGCGTGCCGGGGACGGTCGTCATCCACGCGGTATCGCTAGCGGTGGTGTGCCATACGGGGGCTACAAACGGATCGGTCGTGGCCCCCCGAGGAGAGCGCGTCCCCAGGTAGGGGCGGCCTGAGGCCGTGCCATCGCGGTCATCGAGCGCCCATGCCATCGCACTCGACCAGCCGTGCAGGCCCAGCCAGGTGCGTAGCTCGTCATCTACGGCGCGCAAACTGTCTGCCGACTGATGCACCTCAGAGGCGGCAGAGTCAGGCAACGCGGGCAGGTCGGTAGCCATCCAGGTAAGCAGATGCTCCACCGCGAGCGTATGCCAGGGGGCCCAGGGCGCGGGCCGGATGTTGAGCGCAGCAAAAGGCGGCTGCTGGCGCACATACTCGGTGTCAAAGGCCGCGTTGACGCCCGAGGCATAGGCCGCGAGCCATTCGCGGTCGGCCCGGGGCAACTGGGCAATGTGCATCTGTGCGGCGCGTGCCCAGCCCATCTGGCGGGCATGGCGATCAAACGGAACGGCTGCATCCGAGAGCCAGCGAGAGAGGCGCCCGCGTGCGGTTTGGCGCCAGAGGACCATCGTCCAGGCGTGCCGCAGTCCGTGGGCCAGTCCCAGTGCGCGGGCGGCTTCGGCCTCTGCATCCGCCTGAATATGGATGAGCGGCGACTCGGGGTTCCAGGCAACGGTCGACGGGGCACTGCGTCCGCCTACCGCAATTTCGGAAGGCGGAGCCGTGGGGGGGGCCACCTGGCTCCACCACAGCAGCCCCACCACACCCAGAAAAGAGCCAATAAGCCCAGTAAGAACAGAACGATACACAGAAGAAGGGCAGTTGGACTGGTTAAGCGGCAGAGGCAACCGAGGTGCGCGTGTTCAGCCACGCGGTAACGGCCTCCAACGACTTCGCGTTCAGGCAGTGCTCGGCGGTGAGGCCGCCCTTACGCGCGGCGGCCACGCCCCAGCGCACATTGTCGAGTTCATCGGTCGCGTGGGCATCGGGATTGATGGAGATGAGCACGCCCTGCTCGATGGCATAGCGCACGTGCGTCCAGTCCAGGTCAAGGCGATACGGATTGGCATTTAGCTCCACCGCCACGTTGTGTTCGGCGCACGCGTCAATGACTGCCCGGTGGTCGATCGGATAGCCCTCGCGCACCAGCAGCAGGCGTCCGGTGGGATGCCCGAGTACAGTCGTGGCCGGATGCGACACCGCACGAATGACGCGCTCGGTGGCTTCAGCTTCGGTCATAGTGAACCCGGAGTGCACGCTGGCCACCACCAGGTCGAACGCGGCGAGCAAGTCGTCTTCGTAGTCGAGCGAGCCATCTTTCAGGATGTCGCTCTCGATGCCCTTGAAGATGCGAAAGCCTGTGTCCTGCTCCGCGTATTCAGCATTGAGCGCATCGATGGCCTCGAACTGAGCGCGGACCTCGTCGGGCGTGAGTCCGCTGGCTACGGTGAGCGATTGGCTGTGGTCGCAGATGCCGATGTACGAGAGGCCCCGCTCGCGGGCGGCCTCGGCCATGTCGCGCAGCGAGTGCGCGCCATCGCTGGCAGTGGTGTGGTTGTGGATGGTACCGCGCAGATCCTCGACCGTGATGAGCGACTCGGAGGTTGGAAGATCGTCGAGAGCGTCGGTCCACACCGCTTCGCGCAGTTCAGGGGGATGCGGAGGCGCGTCGGCCTCAGCAAAGAGGGTGTGCTCCTCGGCTACTTCGGGGGTGGTGCCGTAGGTATTGGTGAAGGCCTCGCGGTAGGCGGCGCTGCCCGTGTGATACCAGACGGCGGTGCCGAAAACGTCTCCCGATACGGTGTAGATAACCACCGGAAAGCCGTCGGGCAGTGCAGCATCGACCGTGTTGGTTACGTAGGGTGGATGCGCGTCGCGGGCGGCCTCGATCTCGTCGTATCCAGCCTCCGAGAGGGCTTCGACCACGTCAAAGGCATCCGCTGCAGTCACCAGCGTAAGCTGCTTGAGCGTAGGCACCTGCCGCCGAAACGCGCCCACAAGGGCCACCTGAGCGTTGGTTGATTCGGCCAGCACGTCGCGCAGCGCGTGGGCGGGAGCATAGACATCGGCGTAGCGCCGCTGCGCATCGTAGCGCCGCAGCTTGCGGAGGCTCTCCAGGATGTTGGACTCGGTTTTGGCGCCGAATCCGCTAATGGTCTGGATGCGGTGGGCTGTAGCGGCCTCCTCGAGGTCGTCGAGCGAGGTGATGTCGAGTTCGTCCCACAGGGTACGCACGCGCTTCGTGCCAAGCCCATTGATGCGGAGGACATCGAGCAGTCCGGGAGGCACGGCGTTAAGCAGGTCGTCGCGCAGGTCGAACGAGCCACGCGCAAAGAGGTCGCCGATCTGTGCTGCGAGCCCCTCGCCAATGCCATCGATGTCCTGCAGAGCCCCGTCGTCAACATACGCCTGGAGCGGCTCCTCCAGGTCGCGGATGGTACGAGCGGCTCCGCTGAAGGCACGGGCCCGAAACGGATTGCCGCCCGTCAGTTCAATGAGTTGAGCGGTTTCGTTGAGCACCGCGGCCACTTTCTTGTTGGTCATACGCAGAGCGTGCAGAGTCAAAAACAGAAACGGAAGGCAGACACGCTATCGAAGACGAAGGGCGGCACGGCATTGTTGCGTATTTGGGGATGCGCGCGACCTATTGCGGTGAAATGGGCATAACCACAAACGAGACAAACAGCTGCGCTGCCAGTCCCACAACGAGGAACGCAGGATCGCCCACCATTAGCAGGTAGACGCCGCCAAGTACGGCCATTGCCTCAGCCAGAGCCCATCCGACAACAGGGCTTGTCCCGGTGGAGCGCTGCTGAGCACGTAGAATCCAGATGCCAATGGCCAGGACCACAAAGAGGGCCGTAAGCGCCATGGGAGCATACGGAAAATCATTGAGCAGGGGGGGAGCAAGGCCGTCGCCTCCGGCAATTATCCAGGCGGCAGCCCCGAACAGGGTGGTGCCACTAATGAGGGCCAGCCGAATCACAGAGAGCGGTGCGTTAGGCATAAGCAGCAGCGTACGGGGTAAGCATTGAATTTGAGTATGGAACACTGGATGTCACGACGGGTGAAGATGTTGTATTCTTTCCTGGTTCTTTTGATCCCTTCAGTCTCGGGCACAGGGAAATAGCCAAAGAAATAAGACGAAGGGGCTTTGAGGTTTATCTGGCTGTAGATGAGTTCTCCTGGTCAAAACGAACTGAGGCTCATCAATTCAGGAGAAATATAATTAACATGAGTATTGCCAAGGAAGATGGGATATATTTGTTCCCGAAGGAAATTCCAATCAACCTGAAGTCAGACAGTGATATGATA
>NZ_JAWOAR010000016.1:0-4256 GCF_046498435.1 Longimonas sp.
CCCATCTATTATCAGCAGCGCTACTATCGCACCGACCGCGTGGCCTACGAACTGGAACTGGAGCGCGGTACCGCCCCCACCCCGGCCACGGCAGGCATGCCGCTGCGCGACTTCGTGCCCGTGTTCACGCCCGAAGGCGATCTGTGATAGTCAAGACGAACGGCATCCCATGCTTCGTGAACCAGGGGCAAACCGGCGAACCGTTGCGTAGAGCTCCGGTACCTATACTGTTGTGCCCTCGCCAACGCGGGGGCCCCCTGTTGTTTTTCTTGGATACGACCCTGTCTCTCCCTCATGGCTACTGAACACGACCTTCCCGTAACGCCGTACGCGGCCTCCAACATTCAGGTGCTTGAAGGCCTGGAAGCGGTGCGCAAGCGCCCGGCCATGTACATTGGCGATGTTGGGATTCGCGGCCTGCACCACCTGGTGTATGAAGTGCTCGACAACTCCATTGACGAAGCGATGGCCGGGCACTGCGATGCCATCAATGTGGTGATTCACGAGGACGGGTCGGTCTCGGTGGAAGACAACGGGCGCGGCATTCCGGTGGACGAGCACCCCACCGAAAATCGCTCGGCGCTCGAAGTGGTCATGACGGTGCTGCATGCCGGCGGCAAGTTCGACAAAGACAGCTACAAGGTGTCGGGCGGACTCCACGGCGTGGGTGTGTCGTGCGTAAACGCGCTGGCGATCCGCTTTGTAGCAACGGTCTACCGTGATGGGGCGGTGTGGCAGCAGAGCTATCGCTGCGGCGTGCCCGAGGGACCCGTCACTAAGCTGCGCGACATGCGCGACGACGAAACCACGGGCACCGAGATCCGCTTCTGGCCCGACGGCTCTATCTTCAAGGAGACGGACTTCCGCTTCGACACGCTTTCGGATCGCCTGCAGGAGCTGGCCTTCTTGAACCGCGGCGTGCGCATCCAGCTCGAAGACGAGCGCGAAGAAGACGAAGACCTGCGCCACGAGGAGTACTATTCCGAAGGCGGCATTAAAGAGTTTGTGGAATACCTCGACGAGGCTCGAGACCCGATCATCGAGGATACCATCTACATCAGCGACGAATCGGGCGAGGTGCCGGTGGAGCTGGCTATGCGCTACAACGACAGCTACAACAAGACCGTGCTGTCGTTTGTGAACAACATCAACACGCACGAGGGCGGCACGCACGTCTCCGGCTTCCGCCGCGCGCTGACCCGCACGCTGAAGGGCTACGCGCAGAAGAACGGCATGCTCAAAAAGCTGAAGTTCGACCTCTCGGGCGATGACTTTCGCGAGGGGCTGACGGCGGTGCTGTCGGTGAAGGTGCAGGAGCCTCAGTTTGAGGGGCAAACCAAGACCAAGCTGGGCAACTCCGAGGTGCAAGGCACGGTGGAGTCGCTCATCAACACGCAGCTCGGGCGCTGGCTCGAAGACCACCCAAATCAGGCTGAGTCGATCATCAACAAGGTGGTGCTGGCGGCGCAGGCCCGCGCGGCGGCCCGCAAGGCCCGCGAACTCGTGCAGCGCAAGAGCGCCTTCACCAGCGGCGGTCTGCCGGGCAAGCTGGCCGACTGCTCCTCGCGCGATCCGGAAGAGAGCGAGATCTACCTGGTTGAGGGGGATTCGGCGGGGGGCTCCGCCAAGCAGGCGCGCGACCGCCACTTTCAGGCGATTTTGCCGCTTCGGGGGAAGATCCTGAACGTCGAAAAGGCGCGGCTCGACCGCATCCTCGAAAACAACGAGATTCAGAACATTGTGACGGCCCTCGGCACAGGGCTCACCACCACCGAAGAGGAGTTCGATCTGTCGCGGCTCCGCTATCACCGACTGGTGATTATGAGTGTGGATGCCGACGAGCATGTCTTCGTGCGCCGACAAGGGATGGTGCGCATGGTGAAGATTGGCGCTTTCATCGATGAAGCCCTCTCCAGAGCTAACGACACCCCACATGCGCACTTCGATAAGCGCAGTGGCAAGGACCTGGGGGAAGTCCTCTGCTTTGGCATCGACGGTCAGGAGGTTCGCTTTCGTTCCATCAAGAGCGTAATTCGCCACGAAATAGAGGAGGCGCTCTACGAGATCACAACTGCCTACGGGCGCTCGGTGCGCGTAACGGCCAGCCATAGCGTGTTTGTGCACGATGGAAACGGCGGCACCATGCTTAAACGCGGCGATGAGATCACCAAAGACGACATGGTCGTGGCCCCGCAGACGGTCAATCTGCCGGGCACGGCTCCAGAGCAGTACGACCTGATGCGCGTGCTTCATGCTGTGCCCGAAGCGGCCTCGCAGGTCTGGGTGCGCGGACCGGCTGTTGAGGATTGGCACCGGGCCCAGGTAGAAGCTGAATATGCTCACGACCCCGAATGGACTGCTGAGCGCGTGTCGGTCCCGAATGAAGTGGGGGCCGCTGTGGCTGAGGCACGACGCAATAGCGCGCTCACCAACCAGGAAATCTGCGACGCCATTGGCATCAAGCAGCCCTGCACGTTGTATGCATGGGAGAACGGCACATCGCGCCCCACATTGCCGAACTGGAACGCCTACCTCCAAACGATTGGCGCGGAGGTCGAATCGGTGATGGCAGG
This sequence comes from Longimonas sp., assembly GCF_046498435.1. NCBI lineage: Bacteria > Pseudomonadati > Rhodothermota > Rhodothermia > Rhodothermales > Salisaetaceae > Longimonas > Longimonas sp. The sequence continues at coordinate 2,574 of NZ_JAWOAR010000016.1, forward strand.
TGTTGAGGTAGGCAGCAGTCGACTTCAGCATACGTGGGATACGCAGTACACAGGCGCACCCACCAACCGCGTTCGCGACCACGTGCGGCTGTCGGATCTGACTACTGCCGACCTGGACTGGTTTGAGGAACGCACCGATTGTACACTTACCCCCGAACATTACGCCGACCACGGCCTGCCGCGTCACCTGAAGGTAACGCCCGAGCTTATGAAGCTGCTGGGCTTCTACCTGGCCGATGGCTCCGGATCGGCGCGGGGCGGCATCCGGCTTGCTATTGGCAAACGCAACCAGGCGCTTGTCAATGAAATGAATGCCGCGTTCGAGACGGTCTTTGGGCGGCCTGCTTCGTTCTACGCATCCAACGACTCCGACCGCGCCGATGAGCTCAAGCTGGTCAACCGCGTAGCGGCGCTGGTGTGGGCGCATCTGTTTGGATTCGACGGGGATACCGCATCTACCAAGTCGATCCCCGACCTTGTGTACACGGTTGATGCGCCCTTACGCAAGGCCTTCCTACGCGGGTATCTGCTGGGCGATGGCACCGTTTCAGAGCGGAAAGTGTCGTTCACAACGACCTCGCGTGACCTGGCCAGCGGACTGGTCTACCTGCTGGGCTCCTTTGGTGTGGTAGCCTCGCGGTCTGAGCGCGCTCCTGACCCCACCGAGCGCACCATTCGCAACGAACCCTGTGTGAGCCGCTCACGCGTACATACCGTTACCATTTCGGCACGCGAAGACCTGCACACACTTCGGTCTGTGTGGATTGACCATCCGAAGGGCCCTGCACTCGCCGAGCGCCTGAAGACAGGCAGCGACTGCCCCAGCAACCGGGCGTTCCAACGGTTGGACGGCGACCTAATGGCCCTGCCGATACGCTCCATCGAAGAAGTGGAGGCCACCAACGGATATGTCTACGACTTCTCGGTCGAAACCGACGAAAACTTCGTTGCCGGTATGGGCGGTCTATGCTGCCACAATACCGATGCCGATGTCGACGGGGCGCACATCCGCACGCTCTTGCTCACGTTCTTCTACCGGCAGTTGCGCCCGCTCATCGAGCAGGGATATGTGTACATTGCCATGCCGCCGCTCTATCGCATCCAGCAGAGCAAAGACGAATACTACCTGTGGACCGATGAGCAGATGCGTGAGAAGATGGCGGAGCTACGCGCCAATGGAAAAGCGAAGCCCAGCTTGCAGCGCTACAAGGGCCTCGGCGAGATGAACCCCGAGCAGTTGTGGACGACTACCATGAACCCGGAAACACGCAAGCTGCAACAGGTCTCGATTAACGACGCGGCCAGCGCCGACCACACCTTTAGCACGCTTATGGGCGACTCCGTCGAGCCGCGCCGTAAGTTCATCGAACGCAATGCCAAATACGCTACCATCGACGTGTAGCGGCCTGCTTCCGGTTCGCTGTTTGCCGTGTTGCCGGCCTCCGCCGTACCTATGCCGACCCCCGAGCTGTCCATTGTCGTTCCGGTGTATAACGAAGCCGACTCGCTCCCCGAGTTGGCCGATCGCCTGCGCGCAGCCTGCGCCGATTACGCCATTGAGGTGTGGCTCGTCGACGACGGCTCATCCGATGACTCCTGGGCCGTCATCACGGCGCTGCATGAAGACGACGAGCGGTTTCGGGGGATTCGACTGCAACGCAACTACGGAAAGTCCGCCGCGCT
>NZ_JAWOAR010000131.1:0-3452 GCF_046498435.1 Longimonas sp.
GCCATGCGCCACTGGCTTCTGCACTGCATCCAACCGCCATTGCGATGTGCGGGGTTGGCGCATGCACTGAAGTCATCCTGAGATCCCTCGGCTGCATGCCGACTCCTGTCGGTATGCGCTCGGGATGACATTCTGTGAGAGGGCTGTGTCTATTCCTCCACTAAGTCACCTCGGATGGGGCTCCCCTTAAAAGGTCATCCCGGACGGAGCGAAGCGGAGATCCGGGATCCAGACCTTGCAGACGTGCAGCCGGTCTCAAATCAACGATGGGACTGCGCTTTACGCTTTCAGATGCACCACAGGCCGCAGGCTACGCCGCGCCCTCCTCCACAAACGCGTTCAGATCCATCACCACGGCGTCCTCACGCTGGGCGCGGGCAAGCTCTTCTCGGACGTAGTGCGCCGTGTACGTATCCGCCTGAGCCAATTCTTCGGGCGGCCCCTCGAACACAATCTCACCACCGCGCTGTCCGCCCTCCGGCCCCAAATCAATGATGTGGTCCGCTTGCTTCACCACGTCCATGTTGTGCTCAATGACGACGACCGTGTTGCCGTTGCCCACCAGCGCACGCAGCACGTTCAAGAGGTGACGGATGTCCTCGAAGTGCATGCCGGTCGTGGGCTCGTCCAAGATGTAGAGCGTGTCGCCCGTGCCCGGACGCGATAGCTCTTTCGAGAGCTTCACGCGCTGGGCCTCACCGCCGCTGAGTGTGGTGGACTGCTGGCCCAGCCGGATGTAGCCCAGGCCCACCGCTTCCAGCGTGCGCAGCTTGCGTTGGATGCGCGGCAGGTTCTCGAACAGATCGAGCGCCTCGGTCACCGTCAGATCCAGCACATCCGCCATGGAGTGGCCTTTGTAGCGCACCTCCAGTGTCTCTTCGTTGTAGCGCTGGCCGTTGCATTCATCGCACGTCACCTTCACGTCGGGCAGGAAGTTCATCTCCAGCGTCACCGTGCCTGTGCCGCCGCACTTCTTGCAGCGTCCGCCCTTCGTGTTGAAGGAGAAGCGGCTCTTCCCGTAGCCGCGGATTTCCGCTTCGGGCAGCTGCTGAAAGAGGTCGCGCAGGTAGTCCATCAACTTCGTGTAGGTCGCCGGATTCGAGCGCGGCGTGCGCCCAATCGGCTTCTGGTCGATCTCGATGACCTTGTCGATGTGGTCGATACCTTCAACGCGCTCGTACGACAGCGGCACCGTCTTCGCGTTGTGATGGTGCCGCGACAGAATCGGATACAGCGTCTGGTTGATGAGCGTGGACTTCCCCGAGCCCGACACGCCGGTAATGCACGTAAACGTACCCAGGGGGATGCGCAGCGGATCGCCCTTCAGATTGTGACCGGTCGCGCCCCGCAGGGTGAGCACATCGCCGGAGCCCGTGCGCCGCTCGCCAGGCACGCCAATCACCCGATCGCCGCGCAGATACGCTGCCGTCACGCTACCGGTGTACTCGCCGTTCACGACCACGTCATTGGTGCCAGACGTGCCATTGGAGGCGGTGCCGTTTTCGCTCGTATGCGTCAGCGTCTCGGGCGGACCCTCGGCCACCAGGTGTCCGCCTTTCTCGCCCGCGCCGGGACCCAGATCGACCACGTAGTCGGCAGCCTCGATCATCTCGCGGTCGTGCTCCACCACCAGCACCGAATTGCCCAGATCGCGCAGCGATTGCAGCGACCGGATGAGCCGCTCGTTGTCGCGCGGATGCAGTCCAATCGAGGGCTCGTCGAGCACGTAGAGCACCCCCGTAAGCTGCGTGCCCACCTGCGTGGCCAGACGGATGCGCTGGCTCTCGCCACCACTGAGCGAGCGGGCCGTGCGGTCGAGCGTGAGGTAGCCCACGCCCACATTCACCAGAAAGTCGAGCCGCTCCTCCACCTCCTTGATGATGGGCCGCGCAATCGTGCGCTGCTGCTCGCCGTCGAACGAAAGCGTGTTCACGACCCGACGCAGACGCTCCAGATCCATGTTCGCGAGGTCGCCAATCGTGTGCTCGCCAATCCGATACGAGCGCGCAATCTTGTTGAGGCGCGCCCCGCCGCAGGTCGGACACGTCGTCTCGCGCATGAACGACTCGGCCCAGCGCCGCTTCTTCGACGAGTCGGTGTTGTCGTAGGCGTGCTGCACATGGTCCATGAGTCCGCCATAGCGGTGCGTGTAGTTGACCGCGCGCCCCTTGTAGCGATACTTGATGTCGAACTGCTCCTCGCCTGCGCCATGCAAAATCACATCGCGCTGTTCGTCAGAGAGATCTGCAATGGGCGTGTCGAAGTCAAAGTCGTACGCCTCGGCCACCGCCTCCAGCTGACTGAAGATCCAGATGTCGCGCGGTTTGCCCAGCGGCACGAGTCCGCCCTCGGCGATGGTTTTCGAGGGATCGGGGATCATCAGGTCGGCGTCGAGTTTGCTGGTTACGCCGAGGCCATCGCAGTTTGGGCAGGCACCGTAGGGGGTGTTGAACGAGAAGAGATTCGGCGACGGCTCGTCGTACGAGAGTCCCGTTTCGGGATCCACCAGATGACGGCTAAAGAGATGATCGCCCGCATCCACATCGGCCTCTGCATCCCCCTGAATATCAACGACATGCGCGATGAGCGTGCCCCCGCCCATGTCGAGCGCGGTCTGCACGCTCTGACCCACGCGCGGACGAATGCCGTCTTTGACGACGAGGCGGTCGACTACCACCTCGATGTCGTGTGTTTCGTAGCGCTCCAGCTTCATGCCCTCCTCGTAGGTGCGCATGGAACCATCTACGCGGAAGCGCTCGAAGCCCTGGCTGGCGGTCTGCTCAAACAGCTCGCGGTAGTGCCCTTTGCGGCCCTTCACGACCGGTGCCAGGATCATGAGGCGCGTGCCTTTGGGGAAGCCCAGGATGCCATCGATGATTTCGTCATCGCTCTGCTTGCGCATCCGGTTGCCCGTCTCGTGCGAGTAGGCGGTGGCGGCGCGGGCGTAGAGCAGGCGCAGAAAGTCGTACACCTCGGTGACCGTGCCCACGGTAGAGCGCGGGTTGCCGCCCACGGTTTTCTGCTCGATGGAGATGACCAGCGAGAGCCCGTCGATGTGGTCCACGTCGGGGCGCTCCATCATCTCCAGGAACTGGCGCGCGTAGGCGCTCAGGCTCTCCATGTAGCGGCGCTGGCCCTCCGCATAGATCGTGTCGAAGGCGAGGCTCGACTTCCCCGACCCCGACAGGCCGGTAACGACCACAAGCTGGTTGCGCGGAATATCGACATCGACGCTTTGCAGATTGTTCTCGCGCGCGCCGCGAATGGTAATGTGTTGAGGCATGGGGAGTCAGGCAGATGCAGAGCAACGGATGCACAGCCGTATTACACCCAGCCCCCGGCAGCGCGTTTCTGCCGATGCGGTGCCCCCACCACACGTAACGCGGGTGTTGCGGATGAAGGGATCAGACCGAACACAAAAACCTGACAGGTCTTGGAGACCTGTCAGGTTT